>JBIPMO010000019.1:0-18766 GCA_044369085.1 Phycisphaerales bacterium | reverse complement strand
CCAGATCGAAGTCCTTCTGAGTGATCCCCCCGCTGTCGTGCGTGCTGAGGCTGAGCGTGACCTTGTTCCAGCGGATCAGGACATCGGGGTGGTGCTGACGCCGCTCGGCCAGCTCGGCGACGAGATTCACGAACTTCATCGACTGGAGGAAATCCTTGAAGAGGTAGGTGCGCTGGATGACGCCGCCGCTCTCGGACCAGTCGGGGAGGGCGCGGAGCTTGGACTCGATCTCCGACTCTGACAGTCGCGGGGCATTGGCCATCGCTGCGCATCCTCGTTTGCGCACGCCGTATGCTCTGGTGCATGGCGTGCGCGAAGGACAGCATACCCGCGAAAGTGCCCCGGGGGTCGACGTGACCCACGCGACCGCCGTGACACGGCTCGCCCCGTCGCCGACCGGCGCGCTGCACCTGGGCAACGCGCGGACGTTCCTCATCAACTGGGCGCTGGCGCGGCGGCTTGGCTGGAAGATCGTGCTCCGCATCGAGGATCTTGACACCCCGCGGAACAAGACTGGGGCGGCCGAGCAGGCGATCGATGACCTGGTGTGGCTTGGGATCGACTGGGATGAAGGCCCGCTGATCCAGTCGGCGGACATGGCGCCGCACATCGCGGCGATGGACCGGCTGGCCCGGCGCGGGCTGGCGTACCCCTGCGAGCTCACGCGGACGCAGATCGAGTCCGCGGCATCGGCGCCGCAGGAGAACGCGCCGGGAGCGGCTCGCGAGGTCGCCTTCCCGGCATCGCTCCGCCCCAAGATCACGGCGCGGCCATTCGAGGATGCGGGCACGAACTGGCGCTTCACCACCCCCGAACGCGAGGTCGAGTTCATCGATGATTTCGCGGGCCCGCAGCGACGATGCCCCGCCACCGAGATCGGCGACTTTGTCATCTGGACGAGCCGGGCCTGCCCGGCGTATCAGTTGGCGGTGGTCGTGGACGATGCTCGTCAGGGGGTGACGCACGTGGTTCGCGGGGACGATCTGCTGGACTCGGCGGCGCGGCAGATCCTGCTCTACGAGGCGCTCGAACTTGGCTCGCCCCCGCGGTACTGCCACCTGCCGCTCGTGCGCGGCGGGGATGGCCGGCGGCTGGCCAAGCGCCACGGGGACACGCGGGTTTCACGCTATCGCGAGGCGGGGGTCGCGCCGGAACGGATGATCGGGCTCATCGGCTGGTGGTGCGGCCTGATCGGGGGCCGAGAACCGCTCTCGGCCAGCGAGTTCGCCGCGGGGGTGGAACTTGCGACAATACCCCGGGCCGATATCACCTTCGGCCCGGAGGATGACGCATGGCTTCTCGCTCGCTGATCCTGTTCGCTCTGCTGCCGCTTGTGGCCGCGGCCTTGTTGCTCGCACCGGGGTGCGAGGAGACGCCCCCGCGCGCCGGGGCCGTCAAGGCGGTGATCAAAGGCAAGACATTCTGGCTTGACCCGGTGCTCGACGAAGCGTCGCGGATCAAAGGGCTCGGCGACCGCGACGGGCTGCCGGATGACGGAGGCATGCTCTTCATCTTCCCTCTGCCGAGCGTGCTGCAGTTCGTGATGCGCGACTGCAAGTTCGACATCGATATCGCGTTCCTGGACGACAGCGGCCGCGTGCTGGCGATGCACACCATGAAGATGGACCCGCGGAAGCCCGGGGAAGGGGACATGGAGTACGAGCAGCGGCTGGCTCGCTACTCCTCCCGCTTCGCGACGCGGGTGGCGGTCGAGGTGATGGGGGGCACGTTCGCGAAACTCGGACTCAAGGTCCAGGACAAGATCGAAGTGGATCTGGAAGCCCTCAAGGGGCGCGTGAAGTAGGCCGATCCGCAGGGGACACGGCGCGCGCTGCGCCGCGCTACTCCCCCGGAGGCGGCCCGTGTCCCACCAGAATCCCGGCCCGACGTACACGGTCTCGCTGCTGACGGGCGAGCACGCCGAGGAGGCTCAGGCCTCGTACTGGCGACCGATAAGCTGGAAATGGCCCGAGTTCGCCCCCGCTCCGGCGCTCGAAGTGCTCGATTGGCGAGCGGTGGCCGAAGGGACGATCACTCCGGGCGGCAGCGTCGTGCTGGTGATGCCCCCGGGCGATGCCGACAGCGCGGACCTCTTCCGGCTCCTCGACCGGCTCGCCGATGCCGGGTTGCCCGTGGTGGCGCTCTCGCAGGGCGAATCATCGCCGCTGGCCCGCGCCACGGGAGAGGGCCTGATCGTGGTGCCCGCCGGCACCGATCATTCGCTGGTGGCGGGCATGATCCACGCGCTGGCCACGCGGCAGGAGTGCGTCGATCTGCTGCGGACCGAGGTGAACATCGCGCGGCGCTCGCAGGGCGGGCTCCGCGGCGAGATCGAGAAGATCCACGAGGAACTCGAGCTCGCCG
Organism: Phycisphaerales bacterium; assembly: GCA_044369085.1. Taxonomy (GTDB): domain Bacteria; phylum Planctomycetota; class Phycisphaerae; order Phycisphaerales; family UBA1924; genus JAEUIV01. The sequence goes on along the minus strand of JBIPMO010000019.1, from coordinate 16,402 downwards.
CGAGCGTGCAGCGCGAGTTCCTGCCGCGGACGCTGCCCCCCGCGGCGAATATCGACATCCAGATCCTCTTCCGCCCTTGCGGGTACGTCAGCGGCGACATCTACGATGTGCAGCAGGTGAGCGACCACGAGATCGGCTTCTTCATCGCCGATGCCGTGGGCCACGGCGTGCCAGCGGCTTTGATGACCATGGTCCTGTGCCGCTGCCTGACGACGCACGTCATCGAGGATGGTGTGCGGCGGGCCCTGCCGCCCAGCCGCGTGATGCAGCAGCTCAACGAGGATCTCATCCGAAGGCACGGAGATTCAGCGCGGTTCGCGACGGCGGTGTACGGCGTGATCGACACGCGCTCGCGCCGCGTCAGCGTCTCGGGGGCGGGGCACCCGTACCCGCTCGTCATACGCCCCGACGGGTCGGCCGAACGGATGGAGACCACCGGCGGCATGCTCGGGCTCTTCCCCGATGATCTCTTCGACGAGGCGAGCGTGCAGCTCGGCCGGGGCGACATGCTGGTGCTCTACAGCGATGGGTTCGAGACCGCCTTCCCCGCGGCGGGGGCGGACAACTTCGGGCGCAAGAAGCCCAACACGAACTACGTTGAGCGCTTCGCGCACCTGGCCGAGACGTGGCGGACGCACGGACTGACGGCGGCGATCCGGCAGATGTGCGACCACATCGACCGCCAGTCGGGATCGCTGCACCAGCGCGATGACCTGACGGCGATGATGATCGTGCCCGTCGCCGAGAACGACCTTGACCGGCTTTTCCGCGGCGAGAAGGGGATCGAGCATCCGCCCGAGCCGATGCCCGGGCCGGCCGCGCCGCTGGGCTGAGCCGGGGCCCGCCGGTGCCCTGCGCGCTTCCCCGCGTCGTGTTATCGAACCGTCACCCGCGCAAGCGTGCGCACGCGCGATTCACATGAACGCACAGCCGCGCCGCCCTGCCGGGCCCGATGCGTCACACTTTCAGGACGTGGGCCTCTCGGACCATCGCGCTGCTCCGCCGCCTCGCTGGGGCTCCCTATTCTCAACGCGATGCTGGAGTGCCCGGGCCGCGCGGCCGATGCTCACACCGCAGAGGTAGAGCAAAGAGAGCCCACCACAACCCGTTTCGTCAGGAGCACTCATTCATGAGTCACCGCATGGCCTTGCGCCTCGGAGCCGCGCTCGTGTTCCTCGCCGCCGGCTGCGCCCACGCCCAGACCACAGCGCCGGCGTATACGCAGCAGCAGGTGGCCACCGCCGTGGCCGCCGGTTCGAGCATGTATCCCTTCGTTTGGTGCGCCACCGGCCCCCATGCGGCGTCAGTGGACTTCGCGGGCGTTCCGATCCGGCGCGACGCCGTCATGTTCTACGAGCACCAGTTCGGACTCTACCCGCGCATCTGGGTGCCGCCGAACAACCCCGCGGTGATCTACAACGACAACGGCTCGATCCCGCAGCGGACCGACTGGCCGGCCCACCTGGCCAAGGCCCGCCAGGACATCGCCCGCATGATCCCCGACCCGAACTGGGAGGGGGATGCGATCCTGGACTTCGAGGCGTGGGACCCGGTGTGGAACCTCCTGAACTGGCGCATGAAGGAAGAATCTCGCCGCCACGTGCGGGCCCGCTTCCCGGGCCTGACCATGGCCCAGGTCGAAGCCCGCGCCAAGCAGGAGTTCGAGGCCGCCGCCATCGACTTCATGGTCCGCACCATCCAGTTCTGCAAGCAGGAGCGCCCCCGGGCCAAGTGGGGCTACTTCGGCTACCCCTACGTCCACCTCGACCCCTATCGCGCGACACACCACCAGCGCATCTTCGATGAATGCACCGCCTTCTACCCCGACATCTACACCACCGACTACGGCGGCACGGACCCGAGTGTCCGCCCGGAGACGGGCCGGCGGCTCGCCTCGGTCTGGGAGCAAGGGGCGCGAACCAAGCTGGGCATCGCGCGCCAGATCGCCGGCACGCGCCCCGTCTACGCCGTCATCTGGACGCGATACCACGACATGAACCGCTTCTACGCGGGCCAGTTCATCAACGACCTGGATCTGCGGAATGCGATCACGGTCCCGCGCTCGGCAGGTGCCGATGGATCGGTCTTCTGGGACTACATCCCCGAGGCTTCCGGAGCCCAGGCCTACAACCAGTTCTTCGCCAGCCGCGGCGCTGAAGCCATCCGCCAGTTCTATCTGCAGATCGCACCTCCCCCCGCGCCGCTGCTGTCGGTCAGCGCCCCCAAGCCCTTCTCAAACCGCGTCCCCACCATTCAGAATGGTGAACTCAGCCCGCGCGTCCTCGAGCGGACCTCCACCCAGACCGGCAACGGGGCAACCACGCCAGCACCCGCGCCGGCCCCGACGCAGACCGCGCAGGCACCGGGCGTCGCCCCGCTCGTCAAGCAGAAGAACGGGCGCGTGACGACCGTGACCAACGCTCCCATCAACTAATCGAGTCATTGGCCTGACGTAGCCCAACAGGTTGTGGCAGCCCGAAGGACGGAGTCCTCGGGCTGCTTACGTTGTCCACCCAGCCATGCAAGCAAACTCCTAACGCTTTCCCCTTGGTTCACTGGCCCGGAGTACCTAGAATGCCCGCGGGTGGTCACCATGTCATCGCCAACACTCACGCAGGCAGGAACAGCGGCCGAGGTCGGGTCGGAGGCTGTCTCTCCGGATGCTTTGGCGGTGCCCGACCGACCGTGCCCGTCGCTCGCGGTCACCGTCGAGGACTCGACCGGTCGCCTGGGTGACCCGCTGACTGCATGGATCCGGGATGAACTCATCCGGGCGGTTTCCTTCCTGGGGACCAGCGGAGACGTACGGGTCCGCATCGCGGGCGATGCCGAGGTCGCCGCGGCCCACCAGCGCTACCTGGGTGTCCCGGGCACGACCGATGTGATCACCTTTGACCTGTCCGAGGGTGCCTCGGCCCGCGGGGTGCCGCTTGATGCCGACCTCTTGATCTGCCTGGACGAGGCTGCCCGCCAGGCTCAGAGCCGCGGGATCGTCATCGAACGCGAGCTTCTGCTCTACGCCCTGCACGGGGTGCTGCACTGCCTGGGGGAGGATGACCATGACCCGGTCGCTCACGAACAGATGCACGCCCGGGAGGACGGGATCCTGACAGCGCTGGGCATTGGCCCGACCTTCGCCGCGGGCGACACCCCGGAGGCGAAGCGCTCGTGATCACCACCGCCATCTGGATCCTGCTGCTGGCGACGCTGCTGGCACTCCTGGTTTCCTCGCTTCACTACGCGCTGCGCGACTATTCGGTCGTCCGGCTCCGCGAAGTGGTCGAGCAGCGCGGCCACTCCGCGATGGTCGAGGGGATCCTGGACGATGTGGACGGGCACGCGCTGGCGACCGGCGCGGTCCGCGTGCTCTGCAACGTTGCCATCACGCTCGCGGCCGTGGTCATGCTGCGCGTGTTCCAGATGGATCCGGGCTCCGCGGGCCCCGCATCCAGCCCGGAGCTGGTGGTGTCGTACCCCCGCCTGGCCGGGGCTTTCGCGCTGGCTTCGGGGCTCATCTACGTGTTCGCTCTGCTGGTCCCCATGAGCGTGGCCGAGCACGCGGGCGAACGGCTGATCTACGGTTTCGCCGCCCCGCTCCGCGTGCTGCACCTGATCGCCTGGCCGCTGCGAGCCCTGTCGGTGGTCGATGTCGCGATCAAGCGCCTCTCGGGCGCTGCCCACGTCACCGAAGAGCAGAAGCTCGAAGAGCAGATCATCAGCGTGGTCGCCGAGGGCGAGCGCGAGGGGCAGCTCGGCGAGACCCAGCGCGACATGATCGAGGCGGTGGTGGACTTCAAGGGGCGCACCGTCGACCAGATCATGACCCCGCGGACCGAGATCGAGGGCTTCGAGTACACCGATGACCTCTCGTTCATCCGCAAGTTCATCGAGGACCACGGCCACAGCCGCATCCCGATCTACCAGGGCGACCTGGACCACATCGCGGGCGTGCTCTACGCCAAGGACCTGATCCGCTTCCTGGGGAACGATACGAGCAAGTTCAAGCTGCGCCCGATCCTCCGCCGCGCTGTGTTCGTCCCCGAGACCAAGCCGCTGATGGAGCTGCTCTACGAGCTCCGAGCCCGCAAGGTCCACATGGCCATCGTGGCCGATGAATACGGCGGGACGGCGGGCCTCGTGACCTTCGAGGACCTGCTCGAAGAGATCGTCGGCGAGATCCAGGACGAATACGAACCGACCGACCCCGCGGCCCCGGAGATCGAGGTGAAGCTCGATCAGAACAGCGCCGAGGCCGAGGCCCGGGCCTACGTCGTGGATGTCAACGAGGCGCTGGAACCGCTCGGCGTCGAGGTGCCCGCGAGCGAGGAGTACGACACGCTGGGCGGCTACGTGCTCGCCAAGCTCGGGCACATCCCCGAGCCCGGCGAATCGTTCAGCGAAGATGGCTTTGTGGTCACCGTGCTCTCGGCCGAGGCGACGCGGGTGAAGCGGCTCAAGATCGAGCGCGTGATCCCGCTCGAACCCGATGCAACTGGTGACGCGGCGAACACCGATGCAGAGGACACGCGGCCCGATGACGAGCCCGCGACCGGGCCAACACCGCGCATCGCCGGCGCGTGAAACGGGCATCGCGCTGCGGCCGCCCGAGCCCGCACGACCGATCATTCACGGGTTGTGATTGTTGCCGGGGATTCCGCCCGCATCGCCGAGCGGGTTGATGCTCGGTGTCGGGTCGCCATGATCGAAGAGCATCTGATCGATGGCCCGGAAGTCCGCCCGGACGGTTGACGCCGCGAACGAGCCCCGAGCGGCAGCGACCGGGCCAAGGGCTGCGCGCATCGCCTCAAGCCGCCATCGCATCGGCACATCGAGCCCGCAGCCGATGGGCTCGACGATGAGCGAGAACAACATGCGCCGACGAGCCTTCGCGTTCCCCGTGAGGCCCGGGCGGCGAACACCCACGGGATCAAGCAGCACCAGGCGTGGGGCATCGCTCCCGCTCCCGCCACCCCCACCCCCGCCCCCGCCCCCGCCATTGCCTTGAACGATGATGTTGGATGGCTTCTGGTCGCGGTTGAACAGGCCCGCGGCGAGCATGCGAGCCACCAGGCCGCCCGCGGCCCGGGCCAGCGCGATCCGCTGTGCCGGATCGGCGGGCGGGTCTGCCATCGCTTGCAGGAGGGTCGGCCCTTCGATGCGCCTCATCGCCAGCGATTCGACCGCGTCACCGCGTTCATCGCGCCATCGCCAGAGGGCAAGGAAAGGCGCAACATCGATCCCGGCGCGTGCGAGCCGCTCGCCGCCCGCACACTCGCGCTCGAGCCGCGAGCGCCGCAGCAGCCGCGACAGCGCTACACCGATGCCCCCCGAACCGCGCATCGACTTGACCACGACCGGGCCCGCCACCGATTCCCCCGCCAGCACCTCGGCCCCGCCCTCGCGTTTGAGCACCCGTGCCCCATCGCGCCATGCCGAACTCATCAGCGCGCGGGCCAAACCCTCCGCCTCCGAAGCAGGAACGGCGGCACGCAGCAGCACGGGAGCATGATCAGGCGATCGCATGCCGCCGAGCACGGTAGCGAGTCACGAGCGCCGCGACACCCCACGCGGCCAGCCCGCACCAGGCGGCAAGGCCGGGCGCGTAGATGATCGAGAACATGATGGCGATGCCCGCCTGCCCATCGCTCGACCGCACCGAAGGGACGAGCATGGCCATCTGGATCCCCAGCCCGCCTACGAGCATCGCCGTGACGAGCGACACATGCTCCGCGAACGGCAAGCGGTCCGCAGAATGCCTCGCGACGGTAACTACCGCCAGCGTCCCGACAAGCTGCAGCAACGCGAAGAGCAAGAGGGGGCCACCGATCAGCGATCGTAAGCCATCCGATAGCATCGAGCTCGCGTACAAAGCGGTCGGCAGCAGCCACATGATCCACACCGCCACTGAGATCCAATCGTGCAGGATCGCGAGCGGCTTCGGAAGTGGCTTCGCCTCCTGAGCAACCGTTGTGTACGGGTCCTTCCCTGTCCCCGCGGCCCGAGCACGCTTGCCCTTGGACACCATCAGAAGATGCAGCAGCCCCAGCACCGGCCACCCGAGGAGCGCCGCAAAAAACATGATCGTCGCGAGGAACTGCACGTCCGCATGCTAGGCCTTCTCCCCGGCGTTCGTCCCGCGCATTGACGCCCCGTCCCGCGTGCAGCACCATGCCCGCACGTGCCACCCCTCCCCCTCTCCATCGCGATCGTCTGCATGAACAACGAGGGGACGCTGCCGCGCGTGCTCGACTCGATCGCCGGGCTGGCGACTGAAGTTATCGCGCTCGATTCGGGGTCGACCGATCGCACGCTCGATCTGCTGACCAGCCGCGGCGTGACCGTGGTTCACCAACCCTGGCTGGGGTTCGTGAAGCAGAAGCAAGCCGCCCTCGACCGCTGCACGCAGCCGTGGGCTCTGCACCTGGACAGCGATGAGAGCATCGAGCCGTCGCTCGCCACCTCGATCCGCGCGGCGATCACCCGGGACGATCCGACGATCGCCGGCTACGAGGTGAACCGCAAAGTGTGGTACGCCGGGGCGTTCCTGGAGCACGCGTGGCAGCCCGAGTGGCGGCTGCGGCTGGTGCGGCGCGGGGCCGCTCGCTGGAGCGGGTACGACCCGCACGATGCCATGGAACTGATCTCCAACGGTGCCTCTGAACGAGCCCGGAACGCCAGTGACGGGTCTTCTGCATCATCTTCATCACACGCCCCCACACGCCTCGCCCGCCTCGAGGGTGATCTGCGTCACGACTCGATGGATGAGGGTGTCGCGCGGTTCCTGGAGAAGCAGGCCAAGCACGCCGCGACGGCGGCGGCGAGCCTGCACGCGCGCGGCCGGCGCGGCAGTCTGTCGCGGCTCGTGTTCTCACCGCTCGGCGAGTTCACCAAGCAGATCGTGGCTCGTGGTGCCTGGCGCGATGGCTGGCGCGGCTGGGTCGCGGCATCGGCCTCGAGCGCAGCGGTGGCGATGAAGCACGCGGCTCTCATCGAGCGGTCATTCACCACAAAGAACACGGAGAACACAGCGGAGAAGACTGGATAGAGGCAAAGAACCTCGCCCGCTCGCCCCGCTTCCACTCCCGCTCCCGCTCCAATCCCCTCACTGTGCCCTCCGTGTCCTCTGCGGTGAACTCCGATGACCCAGACCGTTCAGTGGATCCTCTGCATCGCCGGCGCGTACGTGGTCGGTTCGATCCCGTTCGGGCTGCTGATCGGCAAGGCCCGGGGTGTGGACATCCGCGAGCACGGGTCAAAGAACATCGGCGCCACCAACGTCGGGCGTGTGCTCGGGCGGCCCTGGGGGTACTTCTGCTTCGCGCTGGATGTCGTCAAAGGCGCAGCGCCGGTGCTCGCGGCGGGCTGGATCACCGGGGCGCTGGGTGATGAACGCGCCAGCGCGGTCACGCTGCTGTGGTGGCTCGGGGTGGCGGTCGCCGCGGTGATGGGCCATGTGTTCCCGGTGTGGCTCCGGTTCCGGGGGGGCAAAGGGGTGGCCACCGGTTTCGGCGTGCTCGTAGCGATTTATCCGGGCCTGACCTACGCATCGCTGACGGCGATGGTGCTGTGGGTGATGGTCGTCAAGGCGACGCGCTACGTGAGCGTGGCGTCGATCGTGGCCGCACTGAGCATCCCGATTTCGGCCTGCGGGTTCTGTTTTCTGCGCGGTGATGGGACTTTGAGCGATCGTGCGGCGGGGCTCGCGCAGCAATGGCCACTGATCGCGCTCAGCGCGTTACTGGCCTTGCTGGTGGTCTGGAAACACCGCGCGAATATCGCGCGGTTGCGCGCGGGGACGGAGAACCGTGTCGGCGGGCGCTGATTTATCGCTCTGCCCCTGAAGGGGTGGAGGTCAAGGGGTGCGGGTCGCGCGGCCGAAGTCAGATGCATGGCCACGACGACCCAACTTCTTCGCCACGACGTTGCGGAAGATCACGACCCGTGCCGAATGGGCCGAAGTCATCACCACCGTCACGAAGGCGGTGGGAGATCTTCGATGCCACGACTGCACCCCGGCTCCGCACAGTCCAAGAGGTTCGATTCCGATGCCGATGCGCTCCCGTTCCCGGAGGGCGGGGTTTTCGGTCGGCCCGCGGCTCGCGGATTCTCGGAAGTGCCCATCAGCGATGCATCGCGCGAGGCCGAGATGACGATCGAGCGCATCCAGAAGCAGTTCGATTCGCTGCGAGCCCAGGTGGATGAAGTGATCTTCCACATCCCGAACCGCGCCGTGGCGTGGCGCCCGCCCGCCGCCTGAACCGTCGGGCCACACTGCAACCATCCACACTTTGCTGCTCACCGGCGCGGCTTGATCCGCGCCGGTTGTTCCGTGCGCTCGGGCGGGGCTTCCTCATCCTGGCAGGCCTCGCAGGTGCCGTGGAGGTAGACATCCTGCTGCTTGATGCGGAGGCGCTGCTCGGTGCCACGGCCCTTGAGCGACACGTTGATGGTGGCATCGTCGAGGCAGCGGATGACCCCGCAGGCATCGCAGACGAAGTGGGCATGACCCTTGTGCTCGTGAGCGTGCTCGCCGCAGGCCCGGAGAAGCCCGAAGCGCCAGACGCGGTCCCCGGGGTCCATGCGGTGGGCGAGCCCGGCATCAACGAGCGATGCGAGCGTTCGATAGACCGTGACGCGGTCGGCGGAGTCGTCATCCGCGGCCTGTTTTGCTGCGGTCACAGCCGCATCGATGATTTCCTGGGCCGTCATCGGTGCCGGAGAAGCGGACAGCACCCGCAGCACCTCGATGCGCTGCCCGGTGGCCCGCAGCCCGTGCTCGCGCAGTCGCTGCTTCCACCAGGTCTCGTCGAAGGGGGGCGGGATGGCGTGGTCGTGGTGCATGAAGGGAGTGTGTGGGTCGCCGAGCGCGCGGCTCGCTCACATCGCCGAACCCAGCCCCATCATGCGGCGCCAGGTGCTGACCTGCCCGAGGTGCATCATGACGTGCGGGCCGAAATAGAACGCGGCCACGTTGGCCATGGTCGGCAGGCGGGTGCGCCCCTGCTCGCTGGGGTTCTGCTTCTCGAGCTCATCATCCGTGGTCTCGGTCAAGATGGCGAGAGCGGCCTCATGCCGCTGCTTGAAGCGAGCGATGATCGCCTCCATGGGCGGGTAGATCGTTCCCGCCGGGTCGTCCTTGCATTCCTTGCCCGCGCCGAAAAGCTCGTTGTACACGGGGTCGATCCTGGCGACATCGGCGCGGCCGAGCAGTTCGAGGAACCGGTCGGGATAGATCGCCAGGTGCCCGTAACAGAACGCCGGATGGTTCGCCGAGACGCTCTTGGCAAAGCGAGCGAAGTCCTGCGGGCGGATGTCCTTGAGCAGAGCATCCGCGTAGCCCATGGCCATGCGGGCGGGAGGGAGCAACGCGGCGGAGATCTTGCCCATGATGATCAGACTCCAAGGCGGCGGAATCGCCGAAATGATTCTAGGAGCCGCCGCCGCGGCAGACCGCATCGTCCGGCGGCAATCCCTACCCCGCACGCGGAATGCGGATCGGCCCACCGAAACTCGCTCCCGCGGCGTCCGTACCATTGAATGATCATGCAGCGCACCCAGTCCATCGCGAAGCGAGCGGCAAGGCGAGCCGTGGCCCGATCGTGGCTGCGAGCCGCGGGGCCCGCGCTGGTCGCCGGAACCGCTGTCGGGCTTGCGGGGGTGCTGGCGGACCGCCTCATCGGCCCGGGACTGACCTGGTGGCCGTTCGTGGCGGCACCAATCGCCGCGGCGCTGATCGGAGCGACGGCATGGGCGCTGTGGAAGCGGCGCAGCCCGTTCGAAGCAGCCATCGAGGTCGATACACGATTGCGCCTGCGCGATCGGCTCGGCACCGCGCTTGCTTTCGAGCGCGCAGCGGTCAACGGCTCGAGCGCTCCCAGCGCCCCGGAAGACCCCTTCATCGCGATGAGCCTGGCCGAAGGAGAACTCGCCGCGGAGCACATCGACCTGAAGCGTGCCATCCCGCTGCGGCTCGGCAACTCGTGGGCGACCTGGCCCGTGCTCGCCGGTGCGACGGCGTGCGCCGGGATCTTCCTTCAGCCCATGCGGTTGCTGGAACCAGCGCCGCCGCAGGCGCTCATCTCATTCAGCAGCGATCAGGTGCGAGCGGCCGAGCAGGCGATCGACAAGGCCTCCCAGCAGGTCGAACCGGCCGCGACGGCGGAAGCCGCGCCGAGCGATGCCGCCGCCGATCCGCAGCGCGAGGCTCTGGACCTGCTGAAGAAGCAGCTCGTGGAAGGCCGCAAATCCCCCGATGAGGCGCTCGCCAGCGCCGCCGGGGTGCTCGAAGAAGAAGCCGCACAAGCCCAGCGCGAAGCCGAGCATCAGCAGGCCGCCGCCGATGTGGCCCGCCGGGCGCTCGCGAGCGTCCCGCCTGAACCCCCCGCGGGCGATGCCGCGCAGACCGACCCGGCCGCCGCGATGGACTCTTCATCCTTGCGCGAGGCGCTGCGGCGCGGCGATCCCGAACTGGCGGCGGAGGCGCTCCGCGAACTCCGCGAGCAGCTCCTGCGCATGCCCGCAGCGCAGCGCGAGCAGGTCGCTCGCGAGATGGAGCGGCTCGCGGGCGACCTCGACAGCGCCGCCGGGAAACAGACCGACCAGACCGAGGCGGACCGCGAGCGCGACCTCCAGTCGCTGCGCGACATGGGCCTGAGCGCCGAAGAGGCGCAGCAGATGCTCAGCCAGACCGATGCCAAGGCCATCGAGCAGACGCTGCGTGATCGCGGAGTGGATGAACAAACGGCCGAACAGGTCGCCGAACAGATGGCCCGCGAGAACTCCGAGCGCGCCGCCCGCGAGGAAGCTGCCGAGCAGACCGACCGCCTGAGCAACGCCGCGAAGCAGGCGGCTCAGGAGGTCCGCAACGACCCGCAGCCCCCCCCTCAGCCCCCCGAGCCACCGGCCGATCCGTCAAAGCCGACGCCCGCCGAAACTCCGGGTGTGCCGAAGCCCGGCGAGCCGAAGCCCGGCGAGCCGAAGCCTTCCGACGCAGCGCCTCCCTCAGAAGCAGCAAAGCCCGGGGCCGACCGTCAGCCCGGCGACCAGAGCGCGCGCGATCAGACGCAGCCCGCCGATCCATCCCGTCAGCCCCAGCCGGGCCAGCCGGGGGACCAGCGCCAGCAGCCGCAAGGCTTGCCGGATGCTCAGTCCAAGCCAGATCCTTCCAAGCCCGCGCAGCCCGATCCCGGCAAGCCGGGCGAAGGCCAGCCCGCTGCGGAGGAAGAGCGCACGCAGTCGGGCGATCGCACCGCCGACTCGCAACAGGGCACCCAGGCGAAGCCCGCCGATCAGCGTCAGCCAGGCCCGACGCCTCCCAATCCTCAGCAGCAGCCGCAGCAGAAGCCGGGCGATCAGCCCGGCCAGCAGTCGCCCGATCAGCAGCCCGATCCGTCGGGCCAGCAGCGCAAGCCAAGCGAGTCGACGCCTTCTGATTCACGTCAGGGCAAAGAGGGCACACCGCAGCCCAAGGCGGACCCGAATCAGCCGCCCGCACCTCAGGTTCCGCAGCAGGGCGGCGGAGAATCGCCCGAGCAGAAAGCGCCCGAGGGCGGCGCGGGGCAGACCGCCAACCCCGAGAAGCCGAATCCAACCCAGTCGCCCCAGCCTCAGCCGGGCCAGCAGCCGGGCGACGGGTCTGAGCAAAAGAAGCCCGGCGACCGCAGCCCGCAGCAGATGCCCGCGGGCGATCAATCCGGTCAGGCGGGGGATGCCAAGTCTCAGCAACCCGGTCAGACCACCGAAGGCCAGGCACAAGAAAAGGGCGGCGGTTCGCCGCAGCAGGGCGAGCAGCCCGGCGCCGACAACTCGCAGGGCGGGGGCGGCATGCAGCGCATGGAGCGCGAACTCCGCCAGATGGCCGAGCGCGAGAAGGGCTCGCAGCAGAACCAGCAGCGGGCCAAGGAGCTGCGCGATCAGGCCCAGCGCATGCTCGAGCAGGCCTCCCCCGAGCAGCGCGAGCAGATGCGCCGCTGGGCCCAGAAGCAGCAGGAAGAGAGCGGCTCGGGTGCGGGCGCTGGCATGGGCATCGACAACAGCCCGACCGCAGCGGGCTCTTCGGGCGGGTTCAGCACCGAAGATGTTGATGCGCGACGGCCCGTCGAGCCGGGCGGCCGCGAGCGCGTGGCCGGCGAGTGGACCGATCCCAACCAGCAGGCCCAGCGCGGCGGCCCGGCCAGCACTCGCGCAATGGCCGACACGCTGCGCGAGGCCCAGCAGTCCGCCGAGCAGGCCATCGAGGACCAGGTGGTCCCGACGCGCTACCGCAACGTGCGCGAGTACTTCCGCAAGGCCCTCGAGCGTGCTGAGCGCGAGGCCAAGCAGGCCCCGCCCCCGGCACCCGCCGCTCAGGATGCAGGGGCGGCGAAAAAGTAGCGTTCGTCAAAGTTTCGTACGAATCCCGGCGGTCGATCGTGCGGCGTGATGACCATCGCACTTTCGTGAGCGCTTCGCGTCTGTCGCCCGGAGGGCGGGCGGTGGTTGCCAGGGGCGCGGCGAGTCTTCGAGCAAGCCCCTGGGACGCGGGCCTTGCTGCACCGCCCGGAGGGCGAACCAAGCAACTGCTCAACTCATGTGCTCAGGCGAAAGCGTCGCGCGCCCTGACGGGCGACAGCATGAAGACCACGCGCGATGGTCAGCGCTGATCCGTCTTACGCGCCGACGACCGCCGGCTCGCGTGCCGGGCGCAGCGTCTCGGATCGCTGCCCGGCGCTCTTGGGGGTGATGCCCAGGGTCGCCAGGTGCTCGTGCCACGCCTGGGTGTGGACTTCCCAGAAGTGCTCGAACGAGTGAAGGATGTCGTAGGGTTTCATGGCCTCGGCGGCGGCTCGTCCCATGGACTGGCGCCGGTGCGTGTCGCGGATCAGTTCGACGATGGTGTCGGCCCATGCGGCGTGATCATCGGCGGAGATCACAAAGCCCGTGCGGCCGTGATCGACGACTTCCTTGGGCCCGCCCTGATCGGTGACGAGCACGGGCATGCCCGATGCCTGGCTCTCCATGACCACCTGGCCGAGCGTGTCGGTGACGCTGGGGAACACGAACATGTCGCTGGTGGCGTAGATGGAGGAGAGCTCATCACCGTGGCGGAAGCCAAGGAACGAGACGCCCCGGCCCGCCAGAGCCTCCTGCATGACCGGCCGGTACGGGCCATCGCCCACCACCACCAGCTCGGCATCGAGGCCCTCGCGGCGGCAGCGGTCGCTGACGCGCTTCCAGACCTCGGCGAGCATGGGCAGGTTCTTCTCAATGCTGACGCGGCCGACGTAGAGCACCTTGACGCTCGGGCGGCCGATGCCCGCGAGCGGGGCCGGCGCGGCGCCGGGATTGGCTTCGAGGCGCTTCCAGATCGCCTCATCGCGGTAGCCGGTGTTGAAGCGCGCCGTCTCGATGCCCGGCATCAGGCGCACGATCTTCTCGCGAGCGATCCCGAGGTCCGCGAGCGCATCGACGTAGTCGGCGCTGCGGGTGAACACGTTGCGGAAGGGCTTGTAGAAGAACCGCATGAAGCCCGAGCAGATCGCGGTGTAGGCGTGATCATCAAAGAGGTGGTCGATGTACGCCGGGAAGTCGGTGTGGTAGACGCCCAGCACCGGCACCTTCATCATCTTCGCGGCCAGGTACCCGATCATGCCCACCGGGCCCGGGGTCGAGATGTGCATCACATCCGGCCGGTGCTTCTCGACGTGGCGCATGATCTTCATGAGCGGGGGCAGGACGAGCTCGAGCTGCTCGTACTTGGGCATCTTGGTCGCGAACACCGGCTCGAAGTTGTAGATGTTGTCCCACGACGGGGTCGGGAACTTGGTGCAGGTGATCACCTGCAGGTCGCGCCCGGTGGTGAGGGCCTGGGCCGCGACGTTCTGGATGAAGCGGCAGACGCCGTTGACATCGCCGAGCGTGTCGGTGAAAAGGCTGACGCGCATGGGGCGCTCCAGCACGCTCACGCCGCTCCCCGGTTCGGCGGCCTCGTGCTCCAGACGTTCGAGCATGGTGCGTTCCTTGTTCTGATGGAAGAGCGAGAAGAGGTACGGGGCCTGGGCCAGCTGCACCAGAGCGTAGGAGAGCAGGTGATCGACGATGCCGGTCTTGTCGCCCGCCTTCAGGGCCTTGATCGCGCCCGACGCCATCGCGGCGTTCATGGCCGATGAGAGCTCATCGATGAACTCGGCCATCCGCTCGTGCTGGGCGATGGCGGCGCCGTCGCTCCAGGTGCCGGGGTCGAGCCGCTCGCGGAGATCGGGGAACTTCTCGAGCACCGGGGCGAGGTTGTCGCGCAGCGCGTTCACCACCGGCAGGCTCTTCTTGGACCCCTTGACGCGCATCACGCGGCGCTTGGCCTCGTTGAGCAGCAGCGATGCCTTGGTGGGCTTGGGGGAGTCGACCCCCGCGAAGCGCAGCAGCTTCGAGGCGATGTAGCGGTGGCGGGCATCGCGCCCCTTGAGCATCCGGCGGGCGTAGAAGTTCGCCCCCACGGTGGCGAGCTGGTGCGCCAATAGCGAGGCGTGGCCGGCCTCGCCGCCCACCGTCGCGTGCCCGGCCATGATGCGACGCAGCAGAGCGGCCGGCGCGGGCATGGCCTCGCCCGGCTCGAGCTCCAGGCAGGTGAACGTGCGCCCGATGTTGAGCAGGCCGTGGTCATCAGACCCGGCGGTGACCGCCTTGTGCCAGATGCGCGTCCACTTGGGCTCGATCTGGTGACGCTTGACCAGATCCTGCACGCGGCGGGGAGTCAGCACGCCCAGGTAACGCTCGACCACGCTGCGGTGCGTCCCGGCATGGGCCCCGTTGAGGGTCTCCCACCCCTTGAAGAGCAGCGCGCAGCGCTCCAGGTGCCACGCGGTCAGGCGGCCGTTCTGAACGTACAGGGGATGCGCCAGCGAGTGCGGCAGCGCGTTCTCTTCGAGCCATTCGGCAAAGTCGTACACATCATCACGCAGGCCCAGGACTTCGATCTCTTCGTGAAGCTGAGGCGTCAGCCCCCACACGAGCACGTGCAGCTTGCAGCGGTCCTCGGGGAAGTGAACCGTGACCTCTTCGCCGATGATGACGTTGTCAAAGCCGCGTTCGACCAGGTGCATCGCCCCCACGATGCTGTCGTGGTCGGTGATCGTCACGTAGTCCATGCCGCGGGCGCGGGCCTGATCGAAGACCTGCTCGGGCTCGGAGTAGCACTCGGGCATGTCGACCAGCCCAAGGGCCTTCATCACGGGCTTGCTCGACGCCTTGGAATGGCAGTGGAGATCGACGCGAACCGTTCGGCGCGGGCGCGACGGGTCGCCGCCCGGCGTCGCCACGGGCGGGAGCGGGCCTGTCACGCTGTCGAGACGCTGGATCATGGCGCTCGGTCCTCCGCTGAACTCACCGGTCGCGACACGCAAGGCAGGGACTCACCGCGGGCGGCGTGCAATCAGCGCCGCATGGGAAACAGCCCGGGGCTTGGTAGGCTTTCGATGTCGTGGCGGACCTCCTGTCCACGCGTTGCCACCGACTGCAAGGGTCCGGCATCCTGCCACACCCATCCTGTAGGGGATCTTAATCCGACATTCCAGGATTGCGAGCAGCGAACACCCCCCTCACATCTGACTTAGCGCATGTCTTACATGTGCTGAACGCAACGGCAACGATCCAAGGGTTTCGGGACCCTGATCCCGTCCCATCCGCCGCCCGCGAACTCGACGAACGGCCAGATCCGCGTGTGAACGAGCGGCCCGCTGGCGTGGACTACGATGGCCCGATGCTGCCGACGCTCGCGATTTCGATGGGTGATCCGCACGGGATCGGGGCCGAAGTCACCGTCAAGGCGCTGGCCGAGACGGGGCTGCGCGCTGCCGCCCGGTGGCGCATCTACGGCCAGCATCAGCCCATGGAGCAGGCAGCGCGAGCGGCGGGCATCGCCCCGTTCTGGGAAACACTCGCCCCCGAGCACCCCCGGCTGGCCGATCAGACCCCCGGAGTCGCGCTGGTCGAGGTCGCCGGGCCCGGGCTGGTGGAAAGCACACCATCGCCCCGGCGACCGACCGCGATCAGCGGAGCGGCATCGCTAGCGTTCCTCGAACTGGCCATCGCCGACTGCAAGCGCACCCCGACCGACCCGCTGCGCGCGAGCGGGCTGGTGACCGCCCCGATCAGCAAGGAGGCCTGGGCCCTTGCCGGGCACGCGGAGTTCCCCGGGCACACCGAGTTGCTCGCGGCCCGCTTCGGCGGGGCCCATGTGCGCATGATGTTCGATGCCCCAGGACTGCGGACGATCCTGGTGACGACGCACGTCCCGCTCGCGCGCGTGCCCGGGCTGCTCAGCATCGACCGCATCACCCAGACGATCGAGATGGGGGCGACCGCGTGCAAGCGGCTGGGCGTGGCGTCGCCCCGCATCGCGGTGTGCGGGCTGAACCCTCACGCGGGC
>JBIPMO010000182.1:0-6476 GCA_044369085.1 Phycisphaerales bacterium | reverse complement strand
GGACCACGCCATGCCCATGAGCAGCGCGATGACCGCGAGCACGGGGACGACCACGCCCCGGTACGCGATGAGCATGAGCAGGGTGATGAGGCCCAGGGAGAGCGATCCTGCGAGGGCGGCATCACGTTGCGACTGGGCGGTCTCGTCGCTCTCGAGCACGGGGACGCCCGTGACACCCGCGCGGACGGCGGCGAGGTCGGGGTCGCGGCGCACATCCGCAAGGGCCTCGCGGAGGGCGGCGATCCCCGTCGCGAGGGTGTTGACGGCGGCGGCGGAGTCGGCGGAGGCGACGGCGTTGACGGGACTTTCGCGGGCGATGGAGACGAGGACGAGGGCGAGTCTGCCCGTTCCCGAGTTGAGCCGCTCGAGGCCCTTGGAGGCATCGAGCCCCAGGACATCGGCGCGCTGGGACTGGCCCGCGGCGGCGGTGCGTTCGAGCAGGCCGGTGAGGCCCTCGCGCTCGGGCGGGCCAAGGTTGCCGCCGAGGGTGGAGAGCCCGAGCAGGGCATCGAGGCTGGGGGCCGCGATGACGGGCCCGACGCGAGCGAGGTCGCGGACCGCGCTCTCGACGCGCTCGATGGGCTCGGTCAGGATCATGGCGCGCGGGGTGGTCTCGCGCGGGATGCCGGAGGTGACAGCGCGGAAGCGTTTGTCGCCGGCGAGCCTGGACTCGAGGGCGGCGATGAAGGACTCGGCGCGGGCGCACTCGGCATCGGTCTCGCCGCGCTCGATGACGACAACGACATCGTCCCAGCGCGGGAACAGGCGCTTGAACTCGGCGTAGCGCTGCTGCCAGGGGAGCGAGGGGTCGATGAGCTCGCTGCGGTCGGAGCGGAACTGCAGGCGGGCCAGGGTGAATCCGGCGGCGGTGATGGTGAGGATGAGACAGAGCAGGATGGTCGCGCGGGGGCGCGACGTGACGAGCCTTGCCCAGGCGGTCAAGAACGCATCACGGGATCGGTGCGGGGTCTCCACTCAAGGACTAGAAATAGCGGAACTCGCTGGAGTCTGCGCGCAGCGGCAGCGCACGAACGGTGTTTGCCCGAGTTCGCGTTCATCGCGAGGCGGGGGCTTACTTCTTGGCGGCCTTGTACTCGTCGAGGGACTTCTTGAGTGCAGCGCGCTCGCCCGGGTCTTCGGTCAGGGTGATCGCCTTCTCCTGGATCTGGATGGCCTGATCGATGTCGCCCTTGAGGAAGTGGACGCGGGAGACGGTGTCGAGGACCGACGCGTCTTTGCCCTCGGTGAGTTCGCTCGCCCGCTCTGCGGCCTTGAGGGCGAAGGCGAGGTCGCGGTTCTTCACGGGACCTTCCGGATCGACGATGGTCCAGGCGATCATGTTGAGGGTGCCCGCATCGTCCTTGTTGTCTTCGAGGACCTGAGGTGCGACGGCGTAGGCGGCCTGGGGGTTACCGCCCGAAAGGTCCTGCATGAACTTGTTGAAGCGGCGGTCCTTGGCCTGCTCGGCCTCGTAGCGCGACTTCTCCTTGTTGATGTCCCAGTCGCCTTTGACGACGGCGGCGAGTGCATCGTCCATGTTCATCGGGTGGCCGATGTAGGCGAGGCGGCCATCGCGGTCGACGAGGAACGCGCAGGGGATGCCGCCCTGCATCGCGGCCTTCATGTAGGCCTTGCTGGTGGCCTTGGTGCCGTCCCAGGCGATCGTGTAGAGCATCTGCTGCTTGCCGTTCTGGGCCGCGACGAGCTTGTCCACGGCCTCGGGGGTGTTGCGGCGATCCGGGCTGGTGACGCCGATGACGGTGACGCCCTTGTCCTTGTACTTGGCCTGGAGCTCGGTGAGGTGCGGGATGCCATCGATGCAGGGCCCGCACCAGGTGGCCCAGAACTCGACGATGTAGATCTTGCCCTTCTCGAAGCCGGTGATCGGTTCGCCGCGGACCCACTTGTCGATGGTCAGGGCCGGGGCCACATCGCCGACGGTGAGGATGGTGGCGGGCTTCTCGGCCACGGCGGCGGGGGGCGCGCTGTCCTGAGCAAGAGCGGCGGCGGGGATGGTGCCAAGGACGCAGGCGAGCAGCAGGGCGCGGGCTTTCATCGATGTGGCTCCGTGGGAGGTGTGGATGAATGGTAACCGGAGGGGATCACAGGAGCGATGCGCAGCGCGACCATGAAGCAACCGCCCCCGCATGGGCGCGGGGGCGGTCGGGAGGTACTCAGGTGTTGGTGTCGGGTGTGCGTGTCTGCCGGGGTTGCCTTTGTCAGCGGCCACCCATGAGCGCCACGGGCGCGGGGGTTCGCGTGAGCATGGCCTGGGCGTTCATGCCGCCCATGGGGAAGTAGCGTTCCAGGGCCTCGCCCAGGGCGCGGGCCTCGGTGAGCACGAGGTAGCAAGGGGTTGACAGGCATCGCGTGACGAATCGCAGGGCGCGGCAGAGGTTGTCGGAGGTGGTCGCGACCATGAGCTCGGGACCGTCGAAGCGGACGGGCAGGACGCGGAACTGCCACGCCTGGCGTCGTTCGACGTGCGCGAGCGCCTTGGCATCAAAGTCCTCACGGTGGACATCGATGTGACGGGTGAGGGTGGCGTACTGATCGACCCAGGCCTGCTCGATGTCGGTGGGGTCGATGCCGTACATCGACTCGGCGAGTTCGCCGAACGGGCGGTGACGCTGCTGCTGAAGTTCGAGGATGGCCTTGACCTGCGCGGGGTTGAGCACACCGCGCTGCATCAGGACCTCGCCGATGCGGATGGTTCGGTCGTTCACTTCCTTCGCCTCCTGAAGAAATGGTTCGGAGCCCTTGGTTCGAGCGCTCGCGGACCCTTGCGGGGTTCGCGCGTCGCTCACGCACGGCTGCTCTGAACGATTCCCGGCCCATCCCGCCCCCCGCCCCCCGGGAGGGCGGGCGTTGTGGGCCCGTTGGCCGGAGTGGTTCATCGACGGTCGGCGAGCGCGCGGCGAGCGGGGGGCGAGGATTCCCGCCTGTTCCGGGCCGTTGGCAGCGGTCGCATGCGTGGCACGCATCGCACTGAGAGCGTTGCTCGATGGCGGTCCGAGAAGGCGGATTCGGCGGGGTTTGGTTTGCACGCTCGCCGAGCGGATGCGATGCGAGCGGTTATGGGGCCGCAGCGTCCCGCGGCGGAGGTCACCGCAGGTACGATGGCCCGTATGAACGATCAGGCACGGGCCGACACGGCGCTGCTGGACTCGCTGGCCTCGCGGTACGCAGCGCTGAACTCGCGGCTTCGCGAGGTGATCGTGGGCCAGCACGAGGTGGTCGAGCAGTTGCTGGTGGCCGTCCTGTGCGAGGGGCACACGCTCATCGTCGGTGTCCCCGGGCTGGCCAAGACGCTGCTGGTGCGGACGCTGGCGTCGGCTCTGCGGCTGGAGTTCCGGCGGATCCAGTTCACTCCGGACATGATGCCCAGCGATGTGATCGGGTCGGAGCTGCTGAGCGTGGACCCGTCGAGCGGGGCGCGCTCGATGCGGTTCTCGCCGGGCCCGGTGTTCGCCAACGTGGTGCTCGCCGATGAGATCAACAGGACACCGCCCAAGACGCAAGCCGCTCTGCTCGAGGCGATGGCCGAGCGGCAGGTGACGGTGGGGGGCGTGACGCACGCGCTGCCGCCGCCGTTCATCGTGATCGCGACGCAGAACCCGATCGAGCAGGAGGGGACGTACCCGCTGCCCGAGGCGCAGCTCGACCGCTTTCTCTTTGGTCTGCGGATGGGCTACCCGCGGGCGCTCGAAGAGCGTCGGATCGTGGCGGCGGGGGATGAGATCGCGGCGCGGGCAGCGCGCATCGAGCCGCTCTTTGATGCCAAGGAACTGGTAGCCATCAGGCGCGTGATCGGGCTGGTGCCGGTGTCGGACCATGTGGTGGAGTACGCCGTGGCGCTGGCGCGGGCATCGCGGCCCAGCGATGAGAGCTGCCCGGCATCGATCAGGCGGTTCCTGGCGTGGGGGGCCGGGCCCCGGGCCGGCCAGGCGATGCTGCTCGCAGCCCGGTGCCTGGCGGCATTGGAAGGGGAGCCGACCCCCACGATCCAGCATGTGCAGCGGCTGGCACCGGCTGTTCTCCGCCATCGATTGGTGACGAACTATGCGGCGGCTGCGGAAGGGCAGGATGGGGAGATGCTGGTCGAACGACTTGTTCGGGAGACACCCGAACCTGGCCGAAAGTGAAAACCATTTTCGTCGCTTGCGCTGATATCTCGGTGGTCTGTGCGTGTTTTATCGGGTATGTTTGAGATGCACAGGTGCCGTTGGGGAGAAGTCAGCCATGCTTGAAGTGACGATTTTCGCGCCCGGGGGACGGGAAATCAAGCGGTACGAACTCGCGGGGTCGAGGCCCTTGCGCGTTGGCCGTTCGACCACGTGTGACATCCAGGTCCCGCTCATGGAGGTATCGCGCAAGCACGCCGAGATCGAGCAGGTGGATGAGGGGGAGTGGGTGATCCGCGACCTTGAATCAACGCACGGCTGTGTCGTTGGTGAAGAGCGCTTGCGTGAGGTTGCCGTTCGCCCGGGCCTTGAGGTTCGTCTCGGGACGGCGGTGATGAAGTTCTCCAACCTCGCGGATCGGATCGGGGTGGAACTGAACGCGATCCTTGAGGACACCGATCCGAACGCCGAGACCGATGGCCCGCTGAGCGAGACGATGAAGCAGTCCGAGACGCTGACGCTTGGTTCGGGCATGGGGTCGGCCGATGATTCGGCGCTGGGGATGTCGCCCGCGGCGGGAACAGGTTCGAAGAAGAAGAGCGGGATCTTCCGGCTTCTGTAAGCATTCTGTTTGTATAGCGAATGCTTACTTGATCTGGTTTACTGCGCTAATTCTGAACTTTTTGTTCCCCGATTCCGGGTCAACGAACTCGCGATGTTCCGAGAACGTATATGTTGTTGGTGGCGGCTTGACGGGCCGCCGCAGATCATCTCTCTCTCCTCCAGCAAACCGCGGGTCCACAAGGCCTGCGGTTTGCTTTTTGGGATGCACAAGATGTGGGTCCGACCATGCGCAACATCGTCGCATGCGCGCGGATGAAAACAGCCACACGCCATGCGGCTTCCGTTCGTGCGGATTGTGTGAGGAGTGCGCAGCGACTAGGCGCTGATGCGCGGGTCAACCCATCGATAGAGCACATCGACGATGAGGTTGAAGAAGACGAGGAGCGCCGAGTAGATGAGCGTGACCCCCATGATCACGAAAAGATCCTTGTTTTTCACCGCGCTCACAAAGTGCTGGCCGATGCCCGGGACGTTGAAGACGCGCTCGACGACGAACGAGCCCGTCATGGCGAAGGCGCAGGCGGGCCCGAGGTAGGAGAGGACGGGGAGGAACGCGTTCTTGAGCGCGTGACGGAAGATGATGTCGCGTGCGGGCAGTCCCTTGGCGCGGGCCGTTCGGATGTAGTCGGCGCCCAGGGCCTCGATCATCCCCATGCGCGTGAGGCGCGCGATGTAGGCGGCGAAGGGGAGGCTGAGCGTCAGCGCGGGCAGAAGCATGTCCTGCACGCGGCCCCACGAGCCGACGGTTCCCCAGCCGAGCCACACGGGGAAGATCATGAGCAGCGCGGTGCCGATGACGAAGCTCGGCAGGCTGATGCCCGCGAGCGCCACGATGAGGGTGGCGAGATCGGCGAAGGAGTTGGGCCTGACAGCGCCGACGACGCCGGCGACCACACCGATGACCAGCGCGATGACGATGGCCGCGAGGCCGAGCACGATCGAGACGGGGAGCGTGGAGGCGACGAGCTCGTTGACCGACCAGTCCTCGTAGCGGAAGGAAGGACCGAAGTCGAAGACGTGCGGCGGCGGGTTGCCCGCGGGCCCCTTGAGGGATTCGATGACCCATCGTGCGCCCGAGGCGCTGGCGAGGTAATCAACGTAGAAGCGGGCGGGGCTGTCGAGGTTGTACTGGGCGTTCATCGCGGCGATGACTTCGGCGGGCGGCTGGCGGCCCTCATCGTTCATCATCGCGTTGCCCGGCAACGCCCAGGCCAGCGCGAAGGTGATGGTGTAGATCGCCAGCAGGATGAGCGGGATCTGCACCAGGCGGCGGAGGATGAGGCCGATCATCGCACCACCTCGAGGTTGAAGAGGTACTGGATGAGCCGCGGGTGGGTGCTCATGCCGCGGATGCCGCCGGGGTTGGGCGAGCCATCGGCTTTGGTTGGCGGGCGGTAGAGGTAGTACTGGTCAAAGTGCCAGATCGGAAGGACGGGCATGGACTCTTCGGCGGTGTAGCGCTCGGCCCGGCCGAGGATGCTCATGCGCTCCTTGGGATCCTTGGCTGCGGCCGCTTCGGCGAGCATGGCATCGAAGCGCGGGTCGGAGTAGCCGCGGTCGTTGTTGCCATCGCCGGTCTTGTGGATGTCCAGGAAGGTGAGGGGGTCGAGGTAATCGCCGTACCAGATGCCGCGAGCGACCATGTAATCGCGGTTCTTGAGGGTGTTGCGGTAGACCTTGGTTTCTTTCACGATGACCTTGGTGCGTACGCCGAGCGCTTCTTCCCAC
>JBIPMO010000181.1:0-6480 GCA_044369085.1 Phycisphaerales bacterium | reverse complement strand
GCCCCGGCAGCCAGGCCAACGAGTTCCTCGCGACCGCGTTCGGCGGCTTCGAGTTCCGCCGTCAGAGCGACAACGCCCTGATGATCAGCGTGAGCTTCGCCGATGCATCGCTCTCGATGCTCCGCACATCGGGCGGCCTCACGGCCAACGGCCCGATCCAGACCGCCCAGTTCACCGTGCTCTTCACCGCGGCACTCCTGGCCGAGTTCGCTGGTGTCGGCTACGACTTCGCCGGCTTCGACACCAGCCGCACCGGTGACGCCTCCTTCACCCTCACCGCCGTGACCCCGGTGGTCAACCTGATCACCCCGCCCGGCAGCACCGAGCAGTTCTTCGGGAACTTCGCGAGCAACGCGTCGTTCTCCTCGACGATCCCGGTGATCCCGACCCCGGGCGCCGCGACCCTCGTCGCCGCCGCGGGCCTCGTGATCGTCGGCCGCCGCCGCCGCTGATCTGTCCTGGATCGTTCACTCTCTCAAAAACTACTCGACGGGCGAGGCCGAAATGCCTCGCCCGTTCTGCTTTTCAGGCGATGGATCATCGCTAGCGCCGATCACGACGTCACTGAACGAGCAGCGACGCCGCGAGTTCGAGCGGGTGCACCGCGTTCAGCGCCACACCGTCGTGGATCTGGTGCCGACAGGAGGTGCCCGGCGCGACGACGATCGCCCCGGCATCGAGCCCCCGCAATGCCGGGAAGAGCGTGAGCTCGCCGATCTTCATGGAAAGCTCGTAGCGGTCGGCGGTGTAGCCGAATGAACCGGCCATCCCGCAGCAGCCGGTGTCCAGGACGTTCACGCTCGCACCGGGCAGGCGGCGCAGGAAGCGAGCGCTGGTGTCAGCGCCCCACAGGGCCTTCTGGTGGCAATGCCCGTGGAGCGTGATCGGGCCCGCGGGCCTTCTGAACGCCGGGCGCACGGGGTGCGATTCCCAGCGCTGGTCGATGAAGTCCTCGGCCAGCCAAGACTTGGCGGCAAGGTCCTTGAGCGCGTTGTGGTCGACACCCGGGCCCTCAAGGCGCAGCCGCAGCCAGTCATCTTTGATCGCTGACAAGCACGATGGCTCGCAGGCGACCACGGCGACCGCACGCTCGCGCCGGACGGTGTCGATGAGCAGCTTCGCGGCCGCAGCGGCGCACGAGCGAGCCTCGCCGAGCAGCCCGGTTGAGATCTGGGCCCGGCCGCAGCACTCGGCTCGCGGCATCACAACGCGGTAGCCGAAGGCTCGCAGCACGCGGATGGCCGCCAGGCCGATGCGTGGATCGTTGTAGGTCGTGAAGCAGTCGGCGTAGAGCACGACGGTGGGGGAGTCGGGCAACGGATGACGGTCGCTCGCTGGCGGCGAAGTGCGCGGCTCTGCCGGCCTGACCGACCCATCCGCGAGCGTCGTGACCTGACGGAACAGGCTCTTGCCCCAGGCAGGCAAGGTGCGCTCTGGCGCGATGCCGAGCACACGGTCGACGACCAGTCGGTGCAGCGGATGGTTGGCGACCCAGTTGGAGATCGGCGCGAACGCCGAACCGATCCGGTTGAGCATCCGCACGCGGCCGAAGGCCAGGGCTTTGAGCGGAGTCCGCCCGGCGTGCTTGTAGGTCTGCGCGAGGTACTCGGCCTTGTACTTGGAGATATCGACGTTGCTGGGGCACTCGGTCTTGCAGGCCTTGCAGCTCAGGCACAGGTGCAGGGTGTCGAGGGTGTCCTTGTCGCCCCAGACTGGCTCGGTTGATGGGGGCTCTTGCAACTGGCCGGTGATCGCAAGGCGCAGGGCGTTGCCGCGCCCACGCGTCGAGTGCCGCTCATCGAGGGTGGCCATGTAGGAGGGGCACATGGTGCCGCCGGTTTTCTTCCTGCACACACCCGAACCGTTGCAAAGCTCGACGGCGTGGTCGTAGCCTCCCTCCGCGCCGTAATCGAAGTAGGTCTCGACGGCGTGCTGCGGCAGGTTGAAGCCGGTCGGGCGGACGCGGGTGCTCTCGTGGATGCTGGCGATGGGCCCGGGCGCGACGATGTTGCCGGGGTTGAGGATGTTCGCGGGATCGAAAAGCGCCTTGACCTCGCGGAAAGCGGCCATGAGTTCCGGGCCGAAGAAGCGCTCGAGCAGCGGCCCGCGGACTTTGCCATCGCCGTGCTCGCCCGACATTACGCCGCCGACGGACTTGGCGAGGTCGGCGACTTCGGTGGCGATCATCTCCATGCGCGTGCGGTCGGCCTCGTTGCGGAGGTCCAGCAGCGGGCGGACGTGCAGCACGCCGACGCTGGCATGGGCCCAGTAGGCGGCGGTGGTGCCGTGGCGCGTCACGATCTTCTTGAACTCGCGGACGAACTCGGCGAGGCGCTCGACGGGGACGGCGTTGTCCTCGACAAAGCCCAGCGGCTTCCGCGAGCCGGGGATGCCGTGGAGCAGCGGCTCGCCCGCCTTGCGGAGCTTAAGAGCCTGCATCATGGATGGCGCATCGGTGTAGGCGGCGACGCCGGCCCGGGGGTTCAGTCGCGCCATGACGGCTCGGAGTTCGGCGAACTTCGCCTCGATCTCCGCGGGCCCGGTGTTCGAGAAGAACTCGACGTAGAGCACGGCCATGAGCGTCCCGCCTGCCGAGGGCTGAGGCATCAGCTTGACGTACCTGCCGTACTCGATGTTCTCACGAGCGAGCCCGATCACCATGTCGTCGAGGAGTTCGACCGCGCTGGGATTCAGCCCCAGCAGCGGAATGACGCAGTCGATCGCCTCTTCGAGCGTCGCGAACCCCAGCACCGCCAGCCCCTTGGCCTTGGGGATCGGGTGCAGCATCAGCGTCGCGCCGGTGACCACCGCGAGCGTGCCCTCTGACCCGCAGATCAGGTGGGCGAGGTTGAGGGTTTCGAGCGGATCAACGCCGCGGCGCTTCGCCTCATCGATGTCCTGCAGCATCATGTCCAGCGCGTAGCCCGCGTTGCGCCGGATGGTTTTGGGAAAGCGCTCGCGGATCAGCGGCTCGTAGCGTGTGCAGATGTCGATGATGCCTTGACCCAGGGACTTTGTCCCCGGGCTTCGCGGGCAGGATCCCTCGGCGAACTCGTGAGCCTGCCCGTTGGCGAGGATCACGCTGACGGCCTCGATGTTCTCGCTGGTGCGGCCGTAGAGGATAGATCGCGTGCCCGCGGCGTTGTTGCCGATGGCCCCGCCGATGTTGCAGTGGCGAGCGGTGGCGGGGTCGGGGGCGAAGAACAGCCCGGTGCCGTCGGCACGGAGTTTGTCGTTGAGATCCTCGATGGTGATGCCCGGCTGGACGGTGCAGGTGCGCGACTCGCGATCCACGCGCTCGATCGCAGTCAGCCGGGCCGACATGTCCATCACCACCGCGTGACCCGTGCACTGTCCGGCGAGCGAAGTTCCTCCGCCGCGCGGCAGCAGCGGCAGGGCGTTGTCGCGGCAGTACTCGACGACTCGCTGAACATCCTCGATGCTCGCGGGCACGACGACGCCGATGGGTTCGACCTGGTAGAGGCTCGCATCGGTGGCGTAGAGCATCCGGTCGTGCTTGCCGAACCGGACCTCGCCCGCGATGAGGCGCGACAGGGCCTCGGCGTGCCTGGCACGCTGGAGGTCATCGCCTATCCGCAGCGGGGTCATCGCGGTGTGCATCGATGCGAGTGTAGATCGGTGCGCGATCCTCGGCACGTTGGCGTTGTTCGCGGAGGTCAAAGAAACAAACCAAGCCAAGGCACCCGTTCGTGGGCGGCTTGGCTTGGGAGCCTATGGATATCCGATCTCGTGGGCTTCAGCGCTTCCGGCGGAGAGAGACCAGCCCTGCAAGGCCCGCGAGGCCGACGGCTCCGGGAGCGGGCACGACCAGGTCGAAGGCGAACGAGCCGTTGCCGCTGAAGATGCCGGGGTTGCGGAAGATGGTGAGGTCGACGAAGACCTCGAAGCGGTAACGCCCGGCGGGAAGCACGCCCGCGAGGTTGACGCTGCCCGAGTTGGCGAACCCGCCACCGCTGAAGGTGTTGTCGAAGAAGAACGAGTTGTGAAACACCTCCGCGTCAGGCGAGATCCGCTCGAAGCGCATCGTGGCGGCGGGGTTGGTCGAGTTGAAGTCGTGGGAGACGTTCCAACTGCCGACGAGGGAGTAGTCGGTGGGCGTGACGACATCAAACGTCACAAAGAACCCCGAGCGAGCGCCTCCCGAGGTGCCCTGCACGTCGTCCTGAGCGCTGATGGTGCCGGTGCCGGCAAATCGCGTGTCGCTCACAAGGGTGTTCTGCGTGGCGGTGCCGCCGCTGCTGAAGCCGTCGCTGGTCTGCGTCACGCTGGAGATCCAAGGCCCGACCAGGATGGTCGAGTCGCTCGCGTTGGGCATGAACGATGCGCGGGCCTGCACATCGCGTGTCTGGCTGACATTGATCACCGCGGCGGATGCAACGGTCGCGACCGAGGCAACAGCAGCGAAGGTGGCAATCATCTGAATCTGCTTCATCTCAAAGTCCTCCGGTTGATCGCGATGGGCATCAGCGCGACATGTTCAATGGAGATTAATGCGGATTTCGCCTCAGGCAAACGGATAGTCGCGACTAGCGCATAGTTTTTATAAGGCATGGGCATGCTCACGGGATACCCGAAGTTTGAATGCCCATTTCGCAAGGGGGGGTTCGTACACTGTGACCGTGACTGGCTCGAATACACCAGTGCCTCCAGCGTCAATCCGCGGCCTGCCCGCATGGGTGGGCGTCTACGCGGCGTTCCTGACCGTGGCGTGTGCAGCGCTGTGTGTTCTGGTGCTGCGACTGAGCGCGGTGAACAGCGAACTCCGCGAGCAGGCCGGGCGGGCGGTGACGCGGGCGGCGGCGGACTTCCTGCCCGCGGGTGCGCCGTTCCCGGGATTGAAGTTCATCGCGGTGCGCAACAGCGCCGGCCCGGCGGGCCCGCTGGATTCAGCCGCGGCCGATCCGCTCGCGTTCACCGATGGACGGGCGGGGAGCGTGATCGTGTTTGTCAGCAAGTCCTGCCCGCACTGCGAGCATGACTTGCCGTACTTCCAGAGCCTCGCGGGCGGGCTCGCGGGGCGCGGCATCGTGTGCATCGCGATCGAGGTCGATGCGCTCTCGGGCGAGGCGATCCATCACGCGGGGACGGCGGAGTTGCCGGTGGCCGCGGTCGAGCGGCCCGAGGCGACGTGGCTGCGGAAGATCCCGATGGTGCCCGGCGTCGCGGTGGTCGGGCCCGATGGGGTCGTGCGCCTGAGCGCGTTCGGCACGCTCGATGATGCGGGGCGAGCGGGGCTCGAAGCGGCGGCGAACTCGCTGACGAAGTGATGCGGCCTGTGGGTCGCGCCCTCGCCCGTCCCCGGACTCCGCCCGCAAGCAAAAAGCACGCGAGGCCCGCTGGGGGCCCCGCGCTTGCGACACAGTCCTTGCGTTCACAGTGCTCCGAGGCGGTTCACTCCGTCTCGCCGCCGTAGGGCACGCAGCCGGTGGCGCAGGCCCGAGCGGCATAGCAGTCGTTGCTGTAGACCACACCGTTGCTGCAGATCACGGGGCGCCACACATCCAGGCAGTAGCGCGGCCCGTTGCAGCCACCACCGATCGGGCGGACGGCGGTGGCCGAGGTGGCGATCACGCCGACGACGGCGGCACAGAAAGCGACGGAACAGACGAGCAGGGTCTTGGACTTCTTCACGGGAGCGCTCCTTGTTCTCTCCCCCACGGAACCCCGGCCCGAGCAAGCCGAGGTCGCACAGCGCGGCCTCACGGATGAGCAAGGTAACGCGCAAGCGCGGCGGTGTCTGTCGGCGGAAGTGATTAGGGAAGGGGACTGAGGAGCGGGGTGAAGCAGCGTTGGTGGACTTGTTTGCGGCAACGAGAAGGAGACTCGGTAGAGACGGGTTGAAAACTCATCCCACCGAGAGCGGGTAGTGAGATGCAATCGCCAGTTCCCCGAGCGGAACGTCGGCACGATCGCTTACCGCGCCACTTCCACCGCTCGCGTTTCGCGCAGGACCGTCACCTTGATCTCGCCCGGGAAGGTCATCTCGGCGCTGACCTTGTCGGCGATCTTCTTGGCGATCATGTAGGCCTCATCATCGCTGACGCGGCGTGCATCGACCATGACGCGGACCTCGCGGCCCGCTTGGATGGCGTGGGCCTCTTCGACGCCCGGGTTCTCCATGGCGATGGCCTGGAGCTGGTCGAGGCGCTGGATGTATTTTTCCAGGCTCTCGCGGCGGGCGCCGGGCCGCGCGCCGCTGACGGCATCGGCGGCCATGACGACGGGGGTGTAGAAGCTGGTCGCGGGCACATCGCCGTGGTGGCCGAGGATGGCGTTGAGGACGGGCTCTTTCTCGCCGTACTGCTTGGCGAACTCGTGGCCGATCTTCGGGTGCGTGCCCTCCTGGTCCTGGTCCATGGCCTTGCCGATGTCGTGCAGGAATCCGCAGCGGCGAGCGATGGTGCCGTTGAGGCCGAGCTGGTCGGCGATGAGCTGCGAGATGAAGGCGACTTCGAGCGA
>JBIPMO010000189.1:0-6192 GCA_044369085.1 Phycisphaerales bacterium | reverse complement strand
ATTGTAGAGAATCGAAGCGACCGCTTCTGAGGACGGCCAATGCGCGGTGAATCGTTTTACTAGATCACCCAAAGGCCAACCCGGCCATGCCCAACCCCGACAAGTCAGTCGCAAACCACCCCGAAGTTCGCCAGAACCGAGGTGACATCCGCAAACTGAACGATCCCGTTCTTGTCAGCATCGCCCGGGCCGGTCCCACCCACGCCATAGGTTGCGCCAAAGTTGACCAGCGCCGAGGTGATGTCCGCAAAGCTCACGATCTGATCCCCATCGGCATCGCCCGGCAGCGGCGGGGTCACATCGTAGAAGTACGCGAGCAGACGATTCGGCGAGCCCGTCGAGATCCGCCCGCCGACAACCACCGTGTCCCCCGCCACCGCGACGCTGGCACCGATCGCGCGAACCG
This sequence comes from Phycisphaerales bacterium, assembly GCA_044369085.1. Lineage (GTDB taxonomy): Bacteria > Planctomycetota > Phycisphaerae > Phycisphaerales > UBA1924 > JAEUIV01. Next base: position 5,786 of record JBIPMO010000189.1, on the reverse strand, counting down.
TGGCGGGATCGTTGAGCACATCGAACGTCATATCAAGAACCCAGTCCGATTCGGGCCTCGAGAAAAACATCGTGCTGCCCGGCGAAAGATCGTTGGGGCTCCCAACGACGAGCCGCGAACCCCGGAAAGCGACATCGGTGCCGAACGCGGCCCCGGTCGGTGTGCGCGACACACGCGCCTGCTCCACCCATCCCTGCGGGATCTTCTCAAACGTGTACACCGTGTCGGTTGAGCCGACCGCGATCGCGATGGTCTTGGCATCGGCGGAGATCGCGGATCGGCTGGTCCAGAACGCCGCGTTGTCTGGGGTGCTGAGCCGCTGCGCCACCGTCCAGGCGTTGCCCGAGCGTTCGGCGAGGTACGCTCGCCCGCCGTTGAGGAAGTTCCCGTCGGCGGAAGTGCCCGTGGAGATGACGAGCAGGTCGCCGAGCACGGAGATCGCGTGGCCGAAGCGGTACTCGGTCGTGTTGGCCGGCGCGGGGCGGATGACCCCGGTCTGCACCCACTGGCCGCTCTGGTAGCTGTAGATGACGACGAGCCCGCGAGTCAGGCCGCCGAAGTTGCTCGGTGCGCCAACGAACGCCTGATCGGCGCTCAACGCCACCGCCGTGCCGAACACGTCGTAGGCAACCGTATCGTTCGAAACAAGCTTCGCCTCGAGCGCCCAGTTGTTGCCCGTGCGACGGTAGAGATACGCGGAACCCGAGGCGTCGCCCCGGTCATCGTCGCCGGGCGCACCGACCAGCATCAGGTCGTTGAAGATCGCGACGTCCCATCCAAAGTTGTCGTTCACCACGCCGTCGAGCGGGCGGATGCTCGTCTCAACGTTCCAAGCCGCACCGTCGCGCCTGAACACATAAATCTCGCCGCCGCCGGAAGCCGCTCCCCGGATACCGACCACCACACGGTTGCCGTCGGCATCAAGGGACACCGGGTCCACCGCGCCGCTCCAGGCAAACGGGCCGAATCGCGCCTCCTGAACAGGCACGCACTGCGCCGACGCGATCGGAGTGACGCTGGACACCGCAAGAGACACGGCCAACGCCAGTCGATGAGCTTGCATCACGCTGATCCTCCCGTCTTTGGAATCAGCCGCATTATGCAACAGACGGGCGCATGTTCAAGATCCAAGATGCATCTTCATCATGTGTTTGCTATGTATTAGGTGGGCAAGGCCCCTACGCGCCGAGCTTCTTCGCGAGCATCGACCGCGCCTCCGCCCCTTCAACCACCTGCGCAGATAGCACCGCCCCCTTGCGCACCAGCTCAAACAGCCGCGGGCCGTCGATCTCGTTCAGCAGGTTCTTCGTCGCTCGCAGCGCCTGCGGGCCCGCGGTGGCCAGGTGCTCGGCCAGTTCCGCGGTCTTCTTGTCGAGCTCCTCGACGGGCACGCAGTGCGAGATCATGCCCATCTCAAACGCCCGGAGCCCGGTCATCGTCCCACCCTGCAGCAGGATCCGCCGCGCCTGACCCGCCCCGACGCGACCGACCAGCCACGGAGCGACCACCGCCGGGCACACCCCCAGATCGACCTCCGGAAACCCCATCTTCGAGTCCGGGTGCGTGATGGCCATGTCGCACACGCACGCCAGCCCGCACCCGCCGCCGATCGCGGCCCCGTTCACTCGCGCAAGCGTCACCTGCGGCATGCTCCGCAGACCGATCGTCAACTCGGCGATGCTCGCGAGCAGCCGCAGCGGCGCGCCGGGCTCGTTGAGAACCGCCTTGAGATCCATCCCCGCGCAGAACGTCGGACCCTCGCCCGTCAGGATGCACACCGAAACATCATCACGCGCCGCGACCTCCGCCACCCGCCCCCGCAGCGCATCGAGCACATCAAGCGACAGCGCGTTCCGCTTGTCGGGACGGTTGATCCCCAGGCGAGCGATGCGGCCTTGAAATGTCAGTGTGGCAAGATCGGGCATGGGTTCACGCTCAAACGAACAATCAGCCAAAGCTATCGAGGATTGGCGGAAGGGGCCTTGTCATCGGTCGGCCTGATCTCTTGCGGTGTCGGTTCCACCGGCTTGGCCGCCTCGCGCATCAGCTTGATGATGCTCTCCATCCCGGGCGGCGGCCCCTTGCGCTTCGCGGGCTTGTTCGGGTCGGCTGTCGCAGCGCTCGCCGCGGCGAGATCGTCGAGTCGCGCCTGCGTCGCCGCATCATCTTCAGACATGCCCGCCAGTAGAAGCAGACGGTCCGCATCGGCCTCCGACAGCCCGCCGCTGATCAGGTCCGCCCGGGCCTCGTTCGCGCTCCGAACGATGACCTCCGGGCCAGCCGGGACCGCCGCCGCCGGCTCGGGCGCTGGCTTGGGCGCCGCAACCAGCGGGTAGAGCTCCAGAGCCGTCGTCACCCCGCCGCGCGAAAGGACCACGCGACGCTCGGCCACTTCGACCGATTCCACCCGCCACTTGGCCTGCGGGAACTGCTTGTCCTCAAACTCATCACCCGCGCTGAAAGGGTCGGCCAGAAACGGATTCGGGCCCGCGAACACCCTGCTGATCATCGCGACGGGCTTCCCCCGACCATCCGCGAACACCGCTCGCAGCGCAAGCCCCGCGATCGCCTGCTTCATATCTTCGGGCAGCGCATCACCGCGCACGATGACCGAAGGAGCGCCTTCGCCCGCGGCCTGCTGACCCTTGGCATCTGGCGACTTGCCGCCCTTGGTGCGGTGGCCGGGCTTTCCGCCCCCGGCGACCGGATCCACACCGGAGCCGTCCTGCGCCCGCGTCGACCATGACTCCCGCTCGGCATCAAACAGGTTCACGCTCGATAGCTTCGCGAGCAGAGCGCGGCGATGGTCGTTTGCCTCATCAGTCGGGCGAGGCACGCTCAACATCGGAACCGCATCGCCCTCGACGGCATCCGCGGCGGGCACCGGCAGCGGGCGCACGGCCACAAACACCAGCCAGGCGCCCGCGACCGCCAGCAACGCCAGCGCACCACGCCAGGCCCAGTCGATCGCCGTCGCCCCCGGCGGGCCGGAGCGGCGGAGGCGCGATGCCGGAAGCTTCACGGTCGGACCGCTCGTGCCACTGCTCATGACTCGCCTCCCACCAGAGCGGCCGCTCGCAGCGTGATCGAAACGGTCATCTGCTCCGGCAGTTGAGCCCGGCCCGGCCCGTCAAGAACCAGCGAACTGATCACCACCGCCGCATCGGGCAGGTGCCGCACGCGATCAAGGGCGAGGTACGCATCCCGATGATTCGTCGCATCGAACTCGACCCGCAGCGCGATCGGGCGCACCCGTCCCGCCGCCTCCGCTCCGGCCGCCACTGGTTCCTTCACGTACGTCACCCGTGGAGAAGCGATCTTGAGGTCAGCCAGAGCCGCCAGCACCAGCTCGCGCAGCCGCGACTCGGCGAGTTCAACCGTCGGCGCCGCGACCAGCCGCGACCTGGCCGCATCCCACCTGGACTGTGCATCGGCCGCTGCAGCGCGCCATTGGCCGGCCCGCGCGATCAGCGCTCGATCGGCTTCATGCGTGGCGGCGGCGGCGAGGTACCGGGCGCGGGGCGAATCCGCGGCGTCATCCTCTGGCCCGGATCGACCGGGGAGCCACCCGAACCGATCGGCACCGACCAGCGCAACGAGCAACGCAGCGATCATCAGCAGCGGGGTCGTTGTTCCTGCCTTCTTCATCGACGACCCCCATCCGGCTGACCCGTCACCGCCGCCGGAATGACCGCGGGCTGAGGCTCCGCCTGGCCGGCTGCGCTGGCGACAAGCGGTGTACGCTCGGCCCGGATGTGGAACGTCTCGGTCGTACGCTCTTCCACGGCAACCGCCGTATCAAGCTCGCGAGCGGCCTGGAATCGCGGCGAATCCTCCAGCGCACGCAACACATCGCCCGCGCGCTTGGACTCGCCCTTGAGCGTCAGCGCCCGATCGTCCAGCTCAAGCCTGTACATGAAGCCGCCTTCTGGGAGCGCCGCCTGCGCGGCGGCAAGATCCGCGAGCACATCCGCGCCTTCACCCGGCATCAGCGCATTCGCCGCCGCCAGAAGGGAAGCGAGCCGCAGCGCCCGCTCGCGTGCGGCGTGAACATCGGCCAGCACCGCCGCGCTGCTCGCCCGCTCGGCCTCCAACCGCGCGATGCCCCGCTCGACACGCCACGAGTCCGCTTGCGCGGCGACCCAGAACACCACCAGAGCCACCAGCGCCGCCGCGGCCGCCGGGATCCACCGATGCGAAACCCGCGGCACCGGGCCCCGCAGCGGTGCCAGCGTCTCGGCGGCCACACGAAGTGCCACCACCGCCGCCACCGCCACGTCCTGTGCGCTCACAGGCCGCGCCGCCCCCGAAGAATCGACCAGGGCTGCACCCGATGAAGCCAAGCTCGCCGCTCCGCCGAAAGGGCGAGCAAGGTCGGTGATCCGCCCCCAGCGCAGCGTGTGCTCGACCGTCGCGCCGCTCGGCAGCCGCTCGACCACCGTGGCGCTCTCGCGACCCTGCGTCCCCAGCCCCTGCAGCGCGAACTGCGCCGGAAGAACAAGATCGATGCCGCGTCCGAGCGCCCGCTCCACCGCCTCGATCCAAGGCGAAACCCGGCGCTTCGATGCGGCGATGAGGTACCCGCCAGCGGAAGCCGTTCCATCATCGGACGATGCACGATCGATCAACCCGACCATCGCGTCTTCCGCCGGGATCGGGAACAGCCCCTCGATGCTCCGCAACAGCTCTTCCCGTGCCCCCCCCCACTGCTTGCGCGAAACCCCGATCGGCCGGGCCGAGCACCACGCCGATGGCAGCGTCAGAACAAGCCGAGCATCGGCGGGCACAGCGCCAAGCGCCCGGCGCGCATCCGCGTGCGACAACCCGAGAAACCCGGCCGCGCTCCCCAGTGCCTGCACCCAAGCCCCGCCAATGCTCTCACCCACGACGCACCCGGTCAGGGCATCGTCGTCGATCACGAGCGAAATGGTGGTGCGGGGAAGGAGGAGCATCGTGGGGATTGTATTGGAGAAGCGAGCCGCAGGACACGAGCGATCCCGGCCAACCGCCGCAGACCCGAAGCGTTATTCGTACACCGCCCGCAGACCCAGCGCCTGCACCCCCCCCTTGTCGCTGAGCACCGCCAGCCCCTCGTACGCCGGGCCCGGCGCATCGATCGTCTCGATGCGAAGCCGCAGCACCCCGCCCGGATCGACCCGCAGCTTGTCGCGCGAGTCCCGGGCCCGGATCGGCAGCAGCCGATCAAGGATCTGATCGGTGATCGGCCCCGCTTCGCGAGCCTCGATGATCGCATCCGCCGTCGCGATGTCGATCCCGGGCAGCGACATCAGGACAGCTCGCGAAGCGCTCCCGACATGAACCCGCGAATCGCCGAATGTCGTCAGGTCGGGACGGATCCGCACGAAGATCTCAGGCGTCATCGCGGGCAGGTAGAGCAGCTCCTCGAGCATCGTCATCGGCGCATCACGGCAGGCAATCCCGCGCGGTGTGTACTGCGCCTGCTCGGCCCCGCCCGGCTCCGCCGATGAGTCCTCATCGCGCCAGTCGATGACCTGCGCGGCGATCGCCGAGGCCCGATCGAACGGGACCTCCTTGGCCGCGAGGTACGCCAGCATCTGGTCGCGCGAAGCCTCGTTGATGTTCATCTGGCTGAGCGCATCGGCCACGCTGATGCGATACGCCACACCCCCCTCGCGCACGCGCACCACCACCGGCCGAGGCGGGACCACCGTGAAGCGCAGCCGCTCCCGGGCCTGCCGACCCGTGGAGCGCCCCGAGATCCCCCCGCCCTGAACCTGCCGATCCTGCTGCTCCAGCTCGGCCTT
>JBIPMO010000180.1:0-6500 GCA_044369085.1 Phycisphaerales bacterium | reverse complement strand
CCATCGAGCGCAAGTTCCGTCGTGCCGAAGATGTGGCCGGCGCGGTGGCCGAAGTGCAGAGCGGGCGCAGCCGTGACCCGGGGTCAGAACTCAAAGGCGCCTGACCCCGCTCGCCGACCGGATCGCTACTCCGCTTCCGATGCATCGATCGCGCGAGCGACGCGCAGCGCCCGGTTCCCGCTGATCTGCCCGACATACGCCGTGAACTTCCGCTCGCGCTCGATGCACAGCGTCACCGGCGACGATGCGGATGTTTCCGTCACGATCAGATCGCCCACCGCCAGGTGCAGCAGGTCGGCGAGCGTGATCGTCGTCTCGGCCAGCAGCCCGGTCACCGCGAGCGGGGCCTTGTGCAGCTTGCCCGTGATCTTCTGCGCCACCGCCGGGTCGCCCGTCACCTTGCCGGCGCTGAACCAAGACTGGGATGAGAGCTTGTCGACCACCGGCTCCATCACGTTGTAGGGGAAGCACAGGTTCATCGTCCCCGCCCGGTTGGTCATCTTGAGCTCGAACGAGATCACCACCACGACCTCGTTGGGCGGCACGATCTGCACCAGTTGCGGGTTGCTCTCGCTGTCGGAGACCTTGAAGTCCAGCTCGGCCACGCCGGCCCACGCCTCGCGCAGCGCATCGATCGCCCGCTGCGTCACCTTGTGGACCAGCCGCGTCTCGATGACCGTCAGCGGCCGTTGCGGGATGAAGAGCTCCTGGTTGGTCCCCCCCAGCAGCCGATCGATGATCGGGTAGACGATCAGCGGCGAGATCTCCAGGCACACGTTGCCCTCAAGAGGCTCGGCCGTCAGCAGGTTGAACGATGTCGGGTTGGGCAGCGACGAGATGAACTCCGAGTACGTCATCTGGTCGCAGTTGCTGACCTTGACCTCGACGATCGTCCGCATGAACCCCGACAGCGCTGCGCCGAAGTTCCGAGCGAAGGCCTCGTGCAGCGTCTCGAGGGCCCGCATCTGGTCCTTGCTGACGCGCTCGGGACGCTTGAAGTCGTAGACCCGAACCTCGGGCGGCACGCCCCCGGGCTTGCGCCGACTGAAAATGCGCAGGTCCGGCCCCGTCTCCTCGACCTCCCCCGAGTCCACGGCGGAGAGGAGCGCATCAACTTCGTTTTGGTCAAGAACGTCGGTCATGGGTCGATCGGGCGCGTGCCACTGGCCTAACCCCCTTTCATCGACCCGTTTCCGGACCGGTCTTGAGGCGGGCCGAGAGTGGGGGGGCCGCGGCCGGCGCCTCCCGCCGCTCGATCGAATCTTCCGCGGGAAACAATCGCCCCACGAACCGGTTGACAGTGGGCATCCGCCCCGCCGACCATCGGCACCGATCAGGAACCTTCCGAGAGCCGTACATGCCCAATCGATCGCGCCGATCGCTTCTTCTGCTTTGCATCCTCGTGCTGGCGAGCCTCACCTCGTTCAGCCCTCAGGCAGCCGCGCAGCCCGCCGAGACCGAGGCCACCGAAGTCGCCCCGGCGGCCGTGCAAAAAGACAAGGTTCGCCTGTCCCTGATGGCATCTTCCCCATCAGTGGCCGCGGGCGATGTGGTCGCGCTCGCCGTGGTGCTCGACTTCGATCAGGGCTGGCACGCCTGGCCCTCCGCCGCGCAGGATGTGCTCCCCCAGGAGATCGCCGAATTCGCGATCCGCACCGACGCCGTACTCGCCGACCCGCCACCGGCCTGGGCCGCCCCGGGCACCAACCAGTGGCCCGAGCCCAAGCCCGCCCAGGTCGCGGATATCAATGACCCCAAGAAGAAAGTCACCGTCCCGCTCTACAAGGACCGGTCGGTCATCTTCTTGCCGATCCGCATCGCCGCCGATGCACCGCGCGGCACCCAGCGGCTGACCATCGCGGTGGCCTACCAGGCCTGCGATGACAAGATGTGTCTCCAGCCCGAAGATGTGCTGCTCTCGGTCCCCATCGAGATCCTGGCGCCCGGAACAACCGCGTCCAAGCCCGATGATGCGACTGCCAAGATCTTCGCGGGCATGAAGCCCGAGACACTCGCCTCGGCGAAGAGCGCAACCAAGGCCTCGGTCCCCGAACAACCTGCCGCGACCCCCGACCCCGCCAAGCCGGCCGCGGTGGCAATGCAGACGCCGCCCGGCTCATCGTTCTTCGGCATCAACCTCGCGAGCCTCGCCGACAGCCCGCTGGGCTGGGTCATGCTCGCACTCTTGGGTGCCGTCGGCGGCTTCATCCTGAACCTCACCCCCTGCGTCCTGCCGGTCATCCCGATCAAGATTCTCACGCTGACGCAGCACGCGGGCTCGTCCAGGCGCTCCTTCGTGCTTGGCGTGTGGATGGCCCTGGGCGTTGTCGCCTTCTGGCTCGGCCTGGGGATCCCCGCCGCCTTCGTCGCGGGCTTCGCCGACCCCTCCATCATGTTCGGCATCTGGTGGCTGACCTCGCTCATCGGCGTGGTCATCGGGGTGATGGGGCTGGGCATCATGGGGCTCTTCAACATCACCCTGCCGCAGAAGGTTTACTCCGTGAATCCCGAGGCCGATTCGCCCGCGGGTTCGTTCTTTTTCGGCGTCATGACCGCGGTCCTGGGGCTGCCTTGCTTCGGCTTCGTTGCCGGCGCATTGCTCCCCGTTGCGGCGACGGTCGGGCCCGCGATCACCATCACGGTCTTTGCCGCGATGGGTGTCGGCATGGCCGCCCCCTACCTCGTGCTCGCGGCCAGGCCCTCGCTGCTTCAGAAGATGCCGCGCACCGGGCCCGCCTCCGACCTCATCAAGCACGTCATGGGGCTGCTGCTGCTCGCCGCCGCGGCCTACTTCATCGGGTCGGGCATGATCGCCCTCGTCCAGGACCACCCCTACATCGGCAAGCGACTTCACTGGTGGGCCGCCGCGATCTTCGGCGCCCTGTCCGGCCTGCTCCTCATCATCCGCACCTTCCAGATCACCCCCAGCGCGTTCAAGCGACTCGTCTTCACGCTCGTCGGGGTCGTGATCGCGGCGGGCGGGCTCTTCGTCGCCTGGACCCAGACCTCCCAGGCCCGCGCCGATTACCTCGCCACCGAGGCCCAGCGCGAGTCCATCGCCAGCATGGACCCGGGCACGATCCCCACCGGAGTCTGGATCGACTATTCACCGCAGACCGTCGATCGCGCCCTGGCCCAGGGCAAGACCGTCGTGATGGATTTCACGGCGGAATGGTGCCTCAACTGCAAGACCCTCAAGGCCGCCGTCCTGGATGTCGAGCCCGTCCGCTCGGCCTTCAAGGACCAGAACACCGTGCTCGTCGAGGTCGACCTCACCAGCCGCAAGGCCAAGGGCTGGGACAAACTCAGGGCCTACGGGCAGACGGGGATCCCGCTCCTGGTCATCCAGGGCCCCGGAACCAAGGACCCCTGGCTCTCCAACGCCTACACCTCGTCTCAGGTCCTAGAAGCCCTTTCCACCGCCCGGAGCGCCCCTCGTTGACAGCCGCGACCCGTTGCCCTACCTTTTCCGGCTCGCCTGACCGAGGCCGAAAGCCGATGTCGGGCCAACATCCCGCGGGCGTAGCTCAGTGGTAGAGCGACACGTTGCCAACGTGTAGGTCGCCGGTTCAAGCCCGGTCGCCCGCTTTGAAACCCACGGATCCAGGTCCGTGGGTTTCGTCCTTTTTGCCCCCGCCACTCGGGTACGCTGATCCCGTGCGCTTCACCAAGATGCATGGCCTGGGCAACGACTACATCTTCCTCGACGCCTTCGCCGAGCCGGCCCTCGCCGCGCGCGATGACCTCCACGACCTCGCCCGCCGCCTCAGCGACCGCCACACCGGCATCGGCGGCGATGGCATCATCATCCTCGCCGCCGACCACAGCGGCGCTTCCAACTGCAAAATGAGGATCCTGAACGCCGACGGCTCGGATGGCGGCATCTGCGGCAACGGCACGCGCTGCGTCGCCAAGCTCCTCTTTGATCGCGGGTACGCCCGCCCCGATGACGGTGTGCTCACCATCGATGCCGGGCCCCGCCGCCTCCGCGTCACCGTCCACATCGGCCCGGGCGGGCTGGTCGATGGCGCAACCGTCGACATGGGCAAGCCCGAGTTCGATCCCCCCCGCATCCCCGTGGATGTCTCGCTGCTCCGCTCGGCCGGGCCTCACCTGGCCGGAGAAGTGGGGGAGTGGCACATCGAGCACCGCCGCGCCGTCTTCGTCTCCGTCGGCAACCCCCACATGGTCTGCTTCACCCCCGAAGATGTCGGCCGCATCGACCTCGCCTCCGAAGGCCCCGCCTTCGAGCACCACCCCGCCTTCCCCGCCCGCATGAACATCCACCTGGTTCACATCCTGAGCCGCGGCGAGGTCATCGCCCGCACGTGGGAGCGCGGCGCCGGCCTGACGCGCGCCTGTGGAAGCGGCGCCTGCGCCATCGTCGCCGCCGGTGTCGCCACCGGCAGGCTCGACCGGATGGTCGGAGTGCACATGCCCGGCGGCGAGCTGCGCATCGCCTATCACCAGGCCAGCGGCGACCTGTACATGACCGGGCCCGCCGTCGAGGCATTCACCGGAGAATGGCGCGGATGAGCAACGTCCTGCACACGCCGCGGCTGCTGCTGCGCACCCCGACCGTCGCCGATGCCCCGCGCTGGGAAGAGCTGTGCCAGCCCTTTGAGATGGCCAGGAACACGCTCCGCATGCCGCACCCCTATCCCAAGGGCGCGGCCGAAGAGCACATCAGAAAGATGGATGAGGCCCAGGCAAGGGGCGAGGCCGTCCGCTTCGGCATCTTCGAAGGCGACCGCGCCGGGCCGGGCGAGATCATCGGCATGATCGGCCTGCACATCGATGCCCCGCATCATCACGCGGAACTCGGGTACTCGATCGGCATGCCGTACTGGGGCCGCGGCTACGCCACCGAGGCCGCCGCCGCGGTTATCGATCACGGCTTCGAGGCCCTCAACCTCCAGCGCATCCACGCCGGCTACTACACACGCAACCCCGCCTCGGGTCGCATCCTCGAAAAGCTCGGCTTCAAGCCCGAAGGCATGCGCGAGCGCATGTACCTGCGCTTCGGCGAATGGGTCGACTGCGTGCTCATGCGGATCTTCCGCGAAGAATGGCAAGCCGCCCGCGCCGGCACGCAACGATAAGATCCAACCATGCTTGAAGCCGCGATGGTCGACACACTGCGAACCCTCATCGAGCCCCGCCGCGCCGAGATGATCGCCGACCTCGCGAGCTTTGTCTCCATCCCCACCGGCCACAACCACGCCCCGGGCCTCGACACCTTCCGAGCTCTCCTGATCGCCAGACTCGAAGCGCTCGGCGCAACCCCCGAGTACTTCCCGGGCGAGCCGAGGCCCGCGTGGCTCGATGAACCCGGCGCAAGCTCCAAGCACACCCCCGCCCCGACCGTCGTATGCCGAGCTCCAATCAGCGGCAAGCCGCGCATCCTCCTCGCCGGGCATATCGACACCGTCTTTGACCCCCGCGGCAGCTTCCAGGCCATGACCATCGCCCCCGATGGCAAGCGAGCCATCGGCCCCGGCGTGGTCGATATGAAGGGCGGCATTCTCGTCGCCCTCGTCGCACTCGAAGCCCTCAAAGCCGCGGGCATCCCCCTCTCATGGTCCTTCCTGCTCAACAGCGATGAAGAGACCGGCTCGTACGCATCCGACAAGTGGCTCCGCGCTGAGGCTCGTCGCCACGATTTCGGCATCGCCCTCGAACCCGCCCTCCCCGATGGCGGGCTGGTCGTCGAACGCAAGGGCTCGGGGCAGTTCTTCATCGAGGCCTTTGGCCGCTCCGCCCACGCTGGAAGAGACTTTGAAAAAGGTCTCTCGGCCGTCTATCTGCTCGCACGCTCGCTTGGCCGCGTCGAGCAACTGTGCGACCTGCCCCGCGGCGTCACCGTCAACATCGGGCCGCTTCAAGGCGGCGCGGCGACCAACATCGTCCCCGACTACGCCGCCGCGTGGGGCAACGTCCGCTTCCCCGATGAACCCGCCGCTGCGGACTTCATCCGCAACCTTGAGGCTCTCGACACCACCTACGGCACCGCCAAACCCGAGGCTGGGATGCTCCGCATCAGGCACTCCATGGCCCGCCCGGCCAAGCCCGTCACGCCGGGCACGCAGCGCCTGGCCGACCTCGCACGCGAAACCGCCGAGGCCCTCGGGCAGAAGCTGCCCTTCGGTAAATCAGGCGGCGTCTGCGATGGCAACAACCTTCAGGCCGAGGGGCTTCCCACCATCGACACCATGGGTGTCCGCGGCGGCGGCCTGCACACGCACGATGAATGGATCGAGCTCGATTCGCTCACCCAGCGAGCAACCCTGCTCGCCTGCCTGCTCGCGAGGCTCGGCACCTGAAGCCGCGCGGGATGTCGCTCGCCACGGTCAGTCCGACAGCCGCTCGCCGGGCGCATCGATCGGTTCGACCACGCTCATGTCGCCGCGGTCAAGCCCGCCGAGCCAGATCGTCATCGTCCGTTCGCCCGTGATGCGCACCGCCGGCCGGTCGAGTTGCTCCGGATCCGCCGCCACCAC
>JBIPMO010000179.1:0-6538 GCA_044369085.1 Phycisphaerales bacterium | reverse complement strand
TCCAGGAGTAGCTCCCGGTCCCGCTCACGCTCGTCGTCGACGAGGCCCCCGCCACGAAGTCTCCGCCCGCCGTGTTCCAGAAGTTCGTCGTGCCGAAAAACCGATTCACCCACGTCGCATCGCCCGGTGTCGCACCCGCGCCGTTCCCCTCGTTGCCCCCGGCGTTCGATGTCCCTTCGCCCCAATCCGCGAGCGTCCGATGAACCGTCACCGCCTGGCTTCCATTGATCGTCCGCGACATGTACATCGTCAGCGTCGCCGATGTCACCGTCGCCCCGGCCGGGATGATCCCCAGGTTGAACCGCACCAGACCGCGCCGGATCAGGTTCGAGTTCGTCTTGCCGACGAAGAGGTTCGCACCCACCCCGTTGCTCGACGCCCCCAGGATGTCCTCGTACAGCGTGTTGTCGCGCACGCACTGCAGCGTGAGAGTCTGCGACTGCCCCAGCGCTGTCGCCGGGCAGAGAATCACCCCCAGCGCCAGCATCACCAGCCGGACCCACGCCGCAACGCTCGTGTATTTCATCATCCCCGAACATAGCACCGAAACCCCGCGAGTCACGGCCAATCTCGGTGGATTCCCATCACCGCCGCCGAGGTGGGTGTTCTCGGTGCCGCATCCAGCCCGGCGCGGCTGCTTTCATCGCCGCCGGCGCCGACAGGCACCCGCCACGCCCGCAACCAATAACCCCGCCGCGGACCCCGGGCCCGGGATGTACGTCACGATCAGCACCGGCCGGAACTCGGCCGCTGCCTCCCGCGTGAAGAACCGCTTGGCGCTCGACGCCGCGGATTCATCCCCACGCAGCAGCCACCCGAAGTTCTGCCCGGGCTGGTCCATGAACCCCTGCACATCTGCGATCAGCCCCGGCGATGACCATTCCCAGAACCCGGTCCCGCCCACGCTCGTCGTCGCGCTGGCCGCAGCGCTGAACACCCCGCCCGGCGTCGACCAGGTCGTCCCTGAAAAGAACGTGTGGATCCACGTCGCATCACCCGCCGTCGAAGCAGCCCCGCTCCCGCCGCCGCCGCCCGCGTTGGATGTCCCCTCGCCCCACCCCTCGAGCACGCGATGCACCGTGACGCCGCGCGGCTCGGTGTTCGCCGAGTCCTGATACAGCCGCAGCGTCGCCCCGGTGATCGTCGCGCCCGCGGGCACAAGCGAACCGACATCAAACCGAACCAGCCCGCGCCGCCGCGAGTTGCTGCTCTGCGCGTTCCGCCCCGCGAACATCGCTTGCCCCGCGCCGTTCGACACCGCCCCCGTGGCGTTCTCATAGAGCGTGTTGTCCGCGATCGAAGGGATGTCCACGCTCAGCGTCCCGCCCGCCGCCGCGAACGCCACCACCCCCGCCGCCGAGGCGCTCAGAATCGTGCGCGTCCGGAAACCAACGATCGAGCGTGCCTGCTTCATCCATCGAACATAGCACCGGATTCCGGCGATGCCGCCGCAATCCGTCCAATCACAAAGGATTCACGCAACATCAGGGTTCCGTCAGCGCCCGGGCCAGTCCCACTCGGACCCCGGCGTGTAACCCAGCGCCCGGTACAACGCTTCACGCGTCTGCACCCGGCCAACAAACGCCCGCACATCCCCGTCCCGCTTCAGATCAGCGAGCATCCGCCCGACCTCGCCCATCGCCGCCCGCAGCGTCGTCACTGGCCAGATCACGCACGAGTAACCAAGCTCCCCGAACCGCGCGAGATTGATGATCGGCGTCTTGCCGAACTCCGTCATGTTCGCCAGCACATACGCGCCGCCCATGTGCTCCTTCAGCGCATCAGCCACCTTCTTGAACTCGTCCTCGCTCGCGAGCCCCTCGGGGAAAATCATGTCCGCGCCCGCATCCAGATACGCCTTCGCCCGGTCGATCGCGGCGTCCAGCCCCTCGACCCCCTTCGCATCCGTCCGTGCGCAGATGATGAACGAACCGCCCGAGCACGCATCCCGCGCCCTCGCCGCCGCCGCGATCTTCTCCTGCATGTGATCGACCGACACGAGCCGCTTCCCATCCAAGTGCCCGCAGCGCTTGGGGAACACCTGATCCTCGATGTGCAGCCCCGCCGCCCCCGCTCGGTTGTACTCGTGCACCGCTCGCGCGGTCATCTCCGACTCACCAAACCCGGTGTCCGCATCCGCGATCACGGGCAGCCCGGATGCCCGCGCCACCTGCTCGATCACCGCGCAGAACTCCGTCAGCGTCACCAGCCCCACATCGGGCACCCCGAACGATGCCGACACCGCCGCGCCCGAAACATAAAGCCCCTCGAACCCCGCATCAGCCGCGAGCCGAGCCACCAGCCCGTTGAACGCCCCGGGCAGCCCGACACACCTCGCCGACATCAGGTGACGCAGCCGCGAACCGGGATGAGCAGGGGGGGTGTAGGGCGACATGGGGGGGATCCTAGGCCCGAACACCGCCGCCCGGTCACACCGCGCTCAGCGCCCCGCCCTCGCCGGCGATCAACCGGGCATAAACTCCGCCGCATGATCCAGCTCGGTGTCAACATCGATCACGTCGCCTCCGTCCGCCAGGCCCGCTACCGCGGAGGCGACCCCCGCACCGCCACCTCCTTCACCGAGCCCGACCCCGTCCGCGCTGCCCACGAGGCCGAGCTCGGCGGCGCCGATGGCATCACCGTTCACCTCCGCGAGGACCGCCGTCACATCCAGGACCACGATGTCGAGCGCCTCCGCGGCAGCATCAGCGTCAAGCTCAACCTTGAGATGGCCGCCACCGATGAGATGGTCAACATCGCCCGCCGCATCAAGCCTCAGATCTCCATGCTCGTCCCCGAAGGACGCCAGGAAGTCACCACCGAGGGCGGCCTCGACGTCGCGTCCAACATCCCCCGCCTCAAGGATGTCGTCGCTCGCCTCCACGATGGCGGCATGATCGTCAGCGCCTTCATCGATGCCGACCTCCGGCAGGTCGAGGCATGCAAGGCCGCCGCCTTCGATGTCTGCGAGGTCCACACCGGCCCCTACGCCAAGGCCCACGCCCTCGCGGGCGGAGACTTCCTCCTCAAAGACCTCGCCCGCGAATACGACGCCGTCAAAGCCGCGGGCACGCGCATCCGCGCCCTCGGCATGCGCTTCAACGCCGGCCACGCCCTGAACTATCACAACGTCAGCGCCATCGCCCGACTTGAAGCCGTCGCCGAGCTCCACATCGGCCACGCCATCGTCAGCCGGGCCGTCTTCACCGGCCTCCGCGAGGCCGTCCGCGAGATGAAGCGGCTCATGGTGGAATCGGCCGCAAACACCCTTTAAGTAAGTGATGGCTTACAAGTATCGAAGTGCTTGTCAGTCAAGCACTTAAATGCTCGTTTTTGTGTGCAAATTTGGTGATTTTCACCCTTTCGTGCTACAATGACCCCATCATGGCAAAATCAGCCCCCAGCGCTCCCGTCAAACGCGGCGGTTCGGTATCCAAGTCGGCACCCAAAGCCACGGGCAAAGCCCCCGTCGCCAAGAAGCCCCGCCCGGTGAACTTCCAGGGCTACCAGAACGCGCTCAAGTGGCTCTACGACCGCATCGATATCGAGCGCATCCGCGCTGCCCGCATCGACCCCAAGGTCTTCAAGCTCGACCGCATGCGCCTCCTGCTCGAACTCCTGGGCAACCCGCAGGATGATCTCCGCTGCGTCCACATCGCGGGCACCAACGGCAAGGGCTCCATCTGCGCCATGCTCACCAGCGTCCTGCGCGAGTGCGGCTGCACCGTCGGCACATACACCTCACCGCACCTCGTCGATATCCGCGAGCGCATCGCCATCAACGGCGCCATGATCACCCACCACCAGTTCACCGAGGCCATGGGCCGCGTCGCCGGCGCTGCCAACAACCTCCCCGAGAAAATGGGCGAGCTCACCTTCTTCGAGGTCATCACCGCCGCCGCCTTCGTCCACTACGCCGAGCAGGCCGTCGATGTCGCCGTCGTCGAGGTCGGCCTCGGAGGCAAGCTCGACTCCACCAACGTCATCAACCCCGAGGTCGCCGCCGTCGCCTCCGTCGGATGGGACCACATGGAGCTCCTGGGCAACACCCTCGACAAGATCGCCGAGAACAAGGCGGGCATCTACAAAAAGGGCGTCCCCGCCCTCACCTTCCAGCAGGACAAGGCCGTCATCGAGACCCTCCGCCGCGTCGCCACCGAGAACGGCGCGATCTTCGAGGTCGTCGGCCAGGACATCGACTTCTCCTGCCGCTTCGAGGCCAACCCGCAGCTCGGCCCGCACATGCGCGTCGGCCTCTCCTCGGGCAAGCGAACCTTCGAGCACATCAGCGTCCCCCTCCCCGGCGAGCACCAGGCCTTCAACTGCGGCCTCGTCCTGGCCATCCTCGACAAGCTCGCCGACCGGGGCTTTGACATCCCCGAGAGCAAGGTCATCTCCGGCCTAGAGAAAACCTACATCCCGGGCCGCATGGAGCTCATCTGGAAGCAGCCCCGCATCATGGTCGATGGCGCTCACAACGCCCCCGCCATGACCTCCCTCATGAAGAGCGTCGGCGCCCACATCCACGGCGATTCCCTCATCGTCATCTTCGGCTGCGCCGCCGACAAGGACATCGATGAGCTCCTCAAGCGCGTCGCTCTCGGCGCTGACAAGGTGATCTTCACCAAGGCCAAGAACAACGCCCGAGCCGCCGACCCCAAGGACCTCGCTCGCCGTCTCAACGAGACCAGCGGCAAGATGTGCCAGTCCGCCGAGACCCTCGACGAGGCCCTCTCCATCGCCGTCCGCGCTGCGGGCCGCGATGACCTCATCCTCATCACCGGCTCGTTCTACCTCGCTGGCGAAGCCAAAAAGCTCCTCGCCGAAAAGGAACAGAAGAACACCGCCGCCAACGCCCAGGCGAGCGCCAAGACCGACGGCGAGGGCTAAGCCAACATCCACGTCAGGCATCAGGCATCAGGCATCAGGCATCAGGCGACTGGCTACGGCCGACTCGCGCCTTCCCCCTGCCTCACCGAACCCCGCCCCCACCGAAGCCCAGGGATCCAGATCCCTGGGCTCGCTCGCGCTGCGCACAATCCAGGACCACCGATCCCGCGCTGGGAATCCGCGCTCCTTCCCGGTGGTCCCACCATTCGTCCAGCGAACCACACCCACGGATAAACTAATCGGCGGTCCCATGGTCGCCCACCACACCGGATCGGATCGCCTTATAGCCCCCCGTCCCGTCCCGCCCCGCCCCCCGGAGCCCCCCATGCCCTACTACACCCGACTCGGCCAGATCCCCAAGAAGCGCCACACCCAGTTCCGCCGCCCCGATGGCGCCCTCTACTCCGAAGAACTCTTCGGCACCGAGGGCTTCACCGGGCCCACCTCCACCATGTATCACATCCACCCGCCCACCCAGATCACGGGCTGGAAAACCATGTACTCCACCAAGGCCGAGTACATCGAGACCGACACCATGCGCATGCGCCACGTCAAAACGGCGCCGCAGAAGCCCCAGGGCGACACCGTCACGGGCCGCATCGTCTACTTCGGCAACGCCGACTGCGAGATGGCCATCGGTGTCCCCGCCGAGCAGATGTCCTACCACTTCAAAAACGCCCAGGGCGATGAGTGCTTCTTCATCCACTTCGGCTCGGGCATCGTCTACACCATGATGGGCGCCATCACCTTTGGCCCCAAGGACTACATCATCATCCCCAAGGGTGTCATCTACCAGTTCGTCTGGAACAAACGCGAGCCGGCGGCCGATGGCAAATACGCCGACAACGGGCCGCCCGCCGCCGACATGCCCTACGGCAAGTTCCTGCTCATCGAAACCACCAACGGCAGCCACATCGGCCCGCCCCCGCGCTACATCTCCAAGCAGACGAGCCAGTTCCTCGAGCATTCCCCCTACTGCGAGCGCGACCTCCGCATCCCCGAGCTCCCCCTCACCTTCGACAAGGAGGGCGACTTCGAGGTCCGCATCAAGGCCCGCGACTGCATCCACTCCTACATCTACCCCTACCACCCGCTCGACATCGTCGGCTGGGATGGCTGCTACTTCCCCTACGCCTTCAACATCGATGACTTCGCCCCCATCACGGGCAAGCTCCACATGCCCCCACCCATCCACCAGACCTTCGAGGCCCACAACTTCGTCATCTGCTCCTTCTGCCCCCGCATGCTCGACTGGCACCCCCAGGCCATCAAGGTCCCCTACAACCACTCCAACCTCGACAGCGATGAAGTGCTCTATTACGTCGAGGGCAACTTCGGCAGCCGCAAGGGCATCGAGGTCGGCAGCATGACCGCCCACCCCCAGGGCATCCCCCACGGGCCACACCCCGGCACCATCGAGGCCTCCCTCGAAGCCACCTACACCGGCGAGCTCGCCGTCATGTGCGACACCTTCCGCCCCCTCCACCCCACCAAGGCCGCCCTCAGCCACGACGACCCCAAGTACCCCGCGAGCTGGCAGGGCGAACACTTCCCCAAGTGGGCGGCGAACAAGAACGGCTCGGCCAACGGCCACGCCGCAGTCCACGGGCCGGATGGGAAGCCGATCTCAAGCGAGCGCGTGGCGACC
>JBIPMO010000178.1:0-6559 GCA_044369085.1 Phycisphaerales bacterium | reverse complement strand
TCATGGCGGCGCGAGCATACCCAAGGCTCTAGAATGTCCCGACCACGCACCGAATGCGACCGTGTCCGCCGAGGCCGTTCGCAGAGTTCGGGGTGGTGCAGCCCGCCCTCACGCTTCCCGCCCCCCGCCCCTCGCCCCCCGGCCGCTACGCCGACTACGCATTCGGCCACACAGGAGCCAATCCATGACCATCCGCCGCACGTTGATCCTGCTCGCTCTGCTGGCGATCCCGGTGGTTCTGACCGCATGCACCAAGGTGGTCGATGCGCGGGGCATCGGGGCTGAGAACTACAAGGTGGAGAAATCGGACCTCGAAGGCGGGCTTTTCGGGGACCCGCCACGCGACCGCAACAATCGCTGAAGTGGCGGTCATCCGCCCGACCCGCGGGCTCGAACACAACCCTGACCCCGGGCCGCGGATCCACCGTATGATCCCGCTTCCAACGCATCCCTCCACCGGAGCGACCTTCCAATGGGCATCGAAGCCGCACTGACCGCGCAAGGATTCCTGACGACCCAGTTGCAGCATGTGATCAACTGGGCTCGGCGGTCGAGCCTGTGGTGCATGCCCTTCGCCACGGCGTGCTGCGGGATCGAGCTGATGGCCACGGCGTCGAGCCGGTACGACATGGCCCGCTTCGGGATGGAGCGGATGTCGTTCAGCCCGCGTCAGGCCGACTTGCTGATCGTGGCGGGTCGGATCTCGATCAAGACCATGCCCGTGCTGCAGCGGATCTACATGCAGATGACCGAGCCTCGCTGGGTGATCTCGATGGGGGCGTGCGCGAGCACGGGGGGCGTGTTCGACACGTACGCGGTGGTGCAGGGGTGCGACCAGTTCATCCCGGTGGATGTGTACGTCCCCGGCTGCCCGCCGCGTCCCGAGCAGCTGCTCGAAGGTGCGATGGCGATCCAGCGGATCATCGACCGCGACGGGATCCCGCCGCGCGGCCCGGATGGCAAGCGCGTGCCGATGAACCTGGCTCTGCAACCCACGCACGCGGTGCGTCCGCAGCCGATGGGGATCAGCGTCGGGGTTTGACCGCGACGAAACGATCTCCAGCCTTGAACGCGTACAGCCGCCGCAGGTGCTCCAGGTACAGCATCTGCTGCCTGAAGCTCATCTTGCTGCGGCCCGCGATGCGCTCGGCGAAGTGGATGGGGATCTCAGTGATGCGCTGCGCCCTGCATTTCACGATGATCTCCAGTCCGATCTTGTAGCCCACGGGGTTGAGCGCCGCAGCGCCGCCGAGCAGTGCGCGATCGAACGCGAAGAAGCCCGACATCGGGTCCTGGAGGCGAGCCAGCGGCAGGGCCAGCAGCGTCGCGACCTTGCTGTTGAGCCGGCGGAACGCCCCCCATTTGTCATCGGTGCTCGCTCCTCTGACGTAGCGGGAGCCGATGGCAAAATCGGTGCCTGCATCCAGGGCGGCGAGCAGAGCCGGGATGGTCGCGGCCGGGTGCGAGAGGTCTGCATCCATGACGACGATGCGGCGGCCGCTCGAGGCGGCGATGCCGTCGAGCACGGCGGGGCTCAGCCCGCGGGTCCCGTCACGCTCGACGAGGTGGACCCACGGCATGCCCGTGCTCTCAACTTCCTCGCGCGTGCCGTCGTGAGATCGATCATCCATGAGCCAGACATCGAGGTCGAGCCCCGACCGGGCCCTGACTTCCTGGAGTGAAGCCAGCAGCGGCGCGATGTTGGGCGCTTCCTTGTACGTCGGGATGATCACGGATGCCACGCACACCGCGGCCGCGCCGCCGCTCGGCATCGAGCGGGTGTTCAAGTTGGGCTTGCTTTGGCCTGCTGTGTGCATATGGCGCGATGCCGGTGTTCGATTGTTCAGGCGGGTCGATGGGTCAGGCGGGCAGAGGGGCGGGTCCCATCGGGAACGGAGAGGCGGCCAAAGACCAGTGACGCGAGCCCCAGAGCAGCAGGAGCAACATCCCTAGCAGCGCCACCGCTCCCCAGAGGGTTGAGCCGTAGGTCTGAGGTGTGTGGCGGTCAAAGGCCTGCGCCAGCGCGGTCGCCATGATCGCGACCGTGACGATGAGCCCGGCGACCAGCAGCCGTCGCGCTCGCGACGCGGCTGGAGCGCTGAGGATCGCCGCGGTGATGACGGCCAGCCCGGGCATGGTCCAGCAGAAGTAGTACGACCCGGCCTTGGGGGAGAAAATGGTGATCAGGATGAGAAGGATCGCGTACTCGATGCCCGCGATGCGTGGGGTTCGAGCAGCGGCGCGGGGCATCGCCAGGATGTAGGCAAGGCACAGCACGCCCGCGATCGTGCCGAACACCAGGAACGAGCCGCGCGGACCGATGTCAACGAGGTTGACATTGAAGTAGTCTGGGTTTGACGGCGGCGGATCGGTTTCTTCGACGGGCCTTGTGAGCCGGTTGACCACCGAGACGAGCGATTGGTTGCCGGCGCGATAGGCCCGCCCCGGGATGCCCGCGATGCTGGTGGAAGAGGTCGAAAGCACCACGCGATCGAGCCATTCGCGCGATTCCTGCAGGTGCCGTTCGACACCTCGCATCGGCATGGGTGCCACGAGCATGAACACCACGATCCCGACGACGGTCGCCGCCGCGGCTGCCCAGCGGCGGCGCCACACGAGGTATCCGAGCACCATGACCGGGAACACTTTGGTGGAAGCGGCGAACGCGAAGAGGCCGCCCGCCGCGCCCGGTCGCCCGCGGTCGAGCATCACAAAGCCCAGCAGCATCACGGCGAGCAGCGTGAGGTTCAGTTGACCCAGGAAGTAGGTGTCCCAGACGTACGGGAGCGTTACCAAGAGCGGGACGAGGTACAGCACAAGATGCTGATCGCGCCAGCGGCCCGTGGCAAAGTGAACGCACGCCATGATGCTGAAGGCGTGCGCTGCCATGTTGATCAGGCACAGCGCCGCCACCATGGCCGTGAAACCCAGGATGCTGAGCGGCGCGTAGACCACCGATGCGATGCCCGGGGGGTAGATGAACCCGCGCACGACGATCTCACCCGGCGGGTAGATCGGGGTGCCTTCATCGACAGCGCGCGCCACCAGCCACCACCGGGTGTAATCCTTGTTCGAATCGGGCTTGCGGAAGGTGTTCAGGATCGGCATCACCGAGAAGCCGATGCCAATCAGCACGATGATCAGCAGTGTGATGCCGTGGCTAGTGCGCAGCAAGACTCGCACCCCGTCACCGTGTGCATCGATTCGGACCATGCAGCCGAACTCCGCTCAACAAGGACCCGCACGCGCGGCGAACAAGCGTCGTCGCACCGGAGATCACGTCGCGGAGCGATGGAAGTATATCCCTCAAGAGGGGAAGCACTTGCCAAATGCGCCCAGAAGCATCGCCCCGCGCGGCATGGGGGAAAGCCGCAGTCGCCGCGTCAGGAGCAGCCATGCCAAGGGCGTTTCTTTGCGTAGGAACCTCACCCAGCTTCGGCTGTCGGCGACCACCCGCACATCGGCCTTTCCGCTGAGGCCCGGCTGCACATCGATCTTGCCATCGCGGATGTCGATCGTCGCTTCGACAGGCTCGGCCCCGCGGAAGACGAAGTGGTAGCGAGCGGCCAGCCCCTCGCTCTGGCCTCGCTGGAACAGCCATGGCAGCGCGCGGAGGAAGCTGTTGATGCTCATCGGGCGGATACCGCTGTGGACGCGGCGGAGACGCTTGTGCGGGTAGCGCTTGGCGGCGTACTGCTCGGCGTCGCTGCCCGCGACGACATAGAGCGGCTCGGTCTTCTGCTGGAGCGGGCGGACGATGCGCTCGACGTGCCTCGCGCGGGCATCGATGAAGGGGCCCAGCACATCCTCGCCCGCGGGGCACACGGCCAGGCAGTACGCCGCCTTGTAGTTCGGCCCGTAGGCGAGCGACTGCCACATGCTGAGGGTCTCTGGGTCCTCGACACGGCGGCGGTAGTCGCGTGCGCTCGAGCTGTCGGTGACATTCTCGATCCAGTCGGTGAATCCGCCGAGGAACTCGCGGTAGTTGTGGGTCATGCACGCCGAGGCATCAAAGTGGCCATCGGCGCTGATCGCGCCGACCGGGCAGGCCGCGACGCACAGGCGACAATCGACGCAGGGGTTGTAGTCGATGGGCGCGGAATAGCGGTCGAGCGGCCGGTCGATCAGCAGCGTCCCGAGGAGGATGAAGCTGCCGAACTTCGGGTGGATCACGCTGCGGTGCAGACCCATCTTGCCCAGCCCGGCGGCCTCGGCAACGAGCTTGTGGCTGACGATCCACGCCTGATCTTCCGGGATGTTCGTGATCTCCATTGGGAAGGCCATGGACGGGTTGCAGGCCCGCACGCCGCTGGGATGATCCTGCAGAGTCAGGACGATCTTTCTGCAGATCTCATCGACATGGTGCCCGGTCGTGTGGAAGGCCTGGTTGGCGACCGAACGCATCGGGCTGCGGACGTTCTCGGTCTGCATTCGGGCGACGATGCACACGAGCGTGCGCACGCCCGGGAACGCCGCTTCGATCCGTGATCGGTCGGGGGCTACGCCCGGGTCGTCGATGGGGACAAAGCCGACATCATCCGCACCGGCTTCCATGCAGATGCGACGGAGTTCATCGGCCGGGAGTGCACCCGCGGCTTGGGTGGCTGAAACCGTGAGCTTGACCGGAGCGGCGGTGGTCGCCGCATCGCGAGCCGTCCGCTGACGGAGCGTGAGGACCGTGGGGTGTTCTTCGAACTTCATGGGCGATCCTTTGATGTAGATACAACTGATGGTCCGGACGATCTGCTTTCGCTGCTGGCCGTGCTTTCGATTCGGATGACTCACGCCGCCGCGGGCCCGGCCCGCATCCACAGCCTGTCGCCGATCTCCTTGAGGGACGCGGCACCGCTCTGGCCGAGCAGACTCGCGGCGAGGTCCTGAGCCCGCCGCCACGACGGGATCAGCGACGCGACTTTCTTCTCGCCCCGCTGGGTGAGGCGGACCGAGCGCAGCCGCCCCGCATCGCCGACATCACCCGCGAGCCATCCGCGCTCGAGCAGCGGCCGCAGGTTTCGGCTGACGGTGGAGCGCTCCATCGCCAGGGTCCGCCCGATCTCCCCGGGCGTGCACGCGGGGCGATGGCCGACCATGACCATGATGTTCACCTGCGAGATGGTGACGTCGTGGCCCGCCATGGTGCGGTCGTAGATCGCCGAGACAGCGCGGCTCAGCATCCGGGCACGCACGGCGAGACACGCGGACCCGATCTCGGCGACGGCGGTGCTTCTGGCATGGGCGGCGATGTGGGCCATGCGCTCAGTGTTGTATTTGCAACTGCTGAAGTCAAGCCCGCGGTTGGCAGATCGCGGGCTCGCTGGACCTCTCAGAGTCAGTTCCCGGTCCGCTCCCGAGCAATAGTCAGGGCGACGGCCCGTTGGGCCACGACCGGAGCGGCCGCCCGGAGGTGCCCGCTTGGTTCCGGCGACCATCGATCCCCCCGCCACAGATGGAGATTCTCATGAAGAATCGTGCCTTTGGTCTGCGCTCGCTCGCGGTGTTGGCCCCTTGCATGCTCGTCGCCGCGGCGCAGGCGCAGCCGTTCGTCATCGATGACATCGCGCTGGGGCAGCCAGAAGTTTCGTACATCGATCCCGAGTTTCTTCCCGAGTTCCACCGGGCTTGCTGGCAGGATGAACTGGGAAGGCTCTGGATCGGCCAGCTCAACCCGGTGACGGGAGTGTTTGTTTCACCAGCGGGGCGCGATGTTCAGGTCGATTCGGACCTGCCGAGCATCGCCGCGTCCTTGAACGGCCCGGAATGGGGGCGCGATGTCTCGGGCGTCTCACTGTTCTACGCACGCCCGGACGGGGCCGGGGTGAATCAGGTTTGGCGAGCCGAGCTGCTTTCCGGCACGCCGACGGTGTCTCAGCTCACGGTTTCGAGCTTCGACCTCTTGGGCTCGCTTGTCAGCTTCGATCGGCTCTCGCCCGATGTGCGGTACTTCACGGGCAACATCACGGGCACTGGAGAGCGGCAGGCGTACTGGGGCGAAGATTCAGCGCCGGGGGTCATCCAGCCGCTGCCATCGTACGGTGGAATCGGGGGCGGGCGCTGGATCCCGGGCACCCAGCGTTTCGTCTACGTCGCCGATCTCGACGGGCCGACCGGGCCCGAACCCCTTGAGCTTGCGATCTTCGATTCGACCACCGGCCAATCGCGTTTCGTCACCGAAGATGGCGGGAACAAGGTGGGGCCGTGGCCGTTCTTTGCGCCAGAGTTCGGCGGCGAGTTGCTCCTGATGGTCAACATCTCCAACCAGGGCGTCGCCCTGTACCGCGACAATCACCGCGCTGACGGAATCTGGGATCGATTTGCGACCCTGCGCATCCCCGCTGGCACCGGCTTCACCCAGTACTTTTCGGCCGAGCCCGTGCAGGGGCTGACCGGGGTGCGTGGGCGCTCTTACTTCAGCGTGGGGGTCTCGCGTTTGGGAGCGGGCGGCGAGACCATCGACGCATCGATGTGGTTGCTCGGGCTCGCGGGTTCGAGCACGGAGCCGTTCGCGCGCCGCGTCGATATCGGCGCGGCGACCGGAGAACCCGCGCGCCGGCTCGAGCCG
>JBIPMO010000018.1:0-19169 GCA_044369085.1 Phycisphaerales bacterium | reverse complement strand
CTACGCCCGTCCGGTACGCCATCAGTGCCGGCACGATCCCCGCCACCGATGCGAGGGCCACCGTGGCCACCAGAACCGCGAGCGTGGGCTCCAGGGGCAGCGTCGGTTCGATCACGAGCCCCAGCCGCTGCTTCATCGCAGCCGCGACAACAAAGCCGCCCGCCACGCACAGCACGAGGCCGACCACCGCTCCCATCACCCCGAGAAGCGCCGACTCGGTCACGACCAGCCCGAAGATGCGCGGCCTGCTGCAACCAAGCACCCGCAGCATGGCGATCTGCCGCCGCCGCTGCTCCATGCTGTTGTAGAGCGCCAGCATGATCGCGATCCCGCTCGAGACCATCACCACCGCGGCCATCGCCACGAGGATCTGGTCGATGTTCGACACGATCTTGAAGAGCTGCCGGATCTGGTCCGTCGGCGATGCCGCCGTGATCGTGGGATCGGCGCGGAGCATGCTGAACACCTGAGGCAGCACCGCGCTCGCCTCCTGCCCCGGGCGGGTCAGCACCCGCATGTAGATGCCCGTGATCAGCCGATCGCGGTCCTGAATGTCGGCAACAGTGACGGCCGCCTCGTGGGCGTGATCGTGGTCATGATCATGATCATGATCGTGATCATGGTCGTGGTCATGGTCGTGCTCGTCGCCCTTCGCGGCCGCTTCCGCCTCGCGCCGATCGTGCGCATGCAGAATCCAAGTCGAGTTCAGGTCGATGAACAGCGCCCGGTCGTGGCTGCTGCCCGTCGGGTTCAGGACTCCAACGATCGTGAACGCGTACTCCTCGTGGACATGCGTCGCCGCCTCGCCCGCCCCGACGCCGTGCGTCAGCACGATCTTCTCGCCGACTCGCAGCCCCGTCTGCCTCGCCGCCGACGCCCCGAGCACCACCTCGAGCTCCTTTGTGAAGTACGTCCCTTCGCGCAGGGACCAGCCGCTCTCGGCATCAGGCTTGAACAGGCTGAAGAACTCCGGCGTCGTGGCCAGCACCGGCAGCCCGCGGAAGGAATCTCCGAGCTGGATGGGCACCGCGTACTCGAGCGGCAGCGGCTCGATGATTTTCAGGTACTCCGACCACAGAATCGGCCGCGCCGGCGCGCTCGCGTAGAACACACCGTTCAGCACGCTCACCATGGGCGAGGAGTCGCGCGACACCAGAAGGTGCATGTTCCCGCTCCCACGCTCGAAGGCACGTTCGCCCGCATCGCGCATCGAGAGCAGCGTCAGCATCAGCCCCACGGCCACCGCGACCGTGATGATCGTCGTCACCGTCGAGAACAGCCGAGCGCTCATGCTCCGGCGGATGATGGTCAGATCGGTCAGTGCCATGCGCTTCTAGTCCCTCATTTAGCCCCGAGCTCAACACCAGGCTCACGCTCATCCGCCGCGTTCAGCCCGCCGCCGCCAACCGCCCAAGTTCCTCGCGCCGCGAGAAGCGCGCCACCATGCCGGGGTCGTGGCTGACGCACAGCAGAGCCGCCCCCTTCTCACGGCAGATGTTCTGGATCAGGTCCATCGCCGACCCCGAGTTCTCGGGGTCCAGGCTCGCCGTCGGCTCGTCGGCGAGCACGAGCACCGGATCGCACGCCATCGCGCGAGCCACCGCCACCCGCTGCTGCTGGCCGACGCTCAGCCGGTCCGGATCGGCATCCATCCGATCGATCCCCAGATGCCGCAGAAGCCCCTCGGCCTTGCTCCTGTGCTCGCGGGGCGGCACCTCGCTGAACATCAGCGCCGCCATGACGTTCTCCACCGCGCTGAAACCGTGCAGCAGGTTGAAGGTCTGAAAGATCATGCCGATGTGGCGGCCCCGGTACAGATCGCGCTTCGCGCCGTGCAGCGACCCGATCGCCTGCCCCGCCACGCGAACCTCACCGTGGTTCGGTTCGATCAGCCCGGCGATCAGGTGCAGCAGGGTGCTCTTGCCCCGACCAGAACCGCCGGTCAGCAGCATCTGCTCACCCGGCGAGAGAGTGAGATTGGCCACATCCACCACCCATGGCCCATCCGGCGGGCCCTCCGGGTACCGAAACTTGAGGCCACGTATGGAAAGAGTTGCTCCGGTGTTCGACATGCTGGCGTAGCATACCCGTCAAACCACGAACGGATTCTCACACCGAACCCTGGAGCGATGCAAACTTCGCCCGCCAACGGGCCGGAGGTGCAATGCTCATCACGCCATGCGACATTGAGCATCGAATACACCCTAAACACGTAGGAGATTGAGCCATGTGGTACCGGCTTCCGATCGCTCTTGTCGCCCTCTTCCTCGGTTCAGCGTCGGCCTCGGCCGTCACTCGCACCATCACCATCGGCCCGGGGCTTGCCTTCAGCCCGGCATCGACCACCGCCAACCCCGGCGACACCATCGTCTGGCAGGGGCTGAGCAACTTTCACAGCGTGATCCAGACCACCGGGTCGGGCACCTGCAGCGTCGACGGCGCCGGCTTCAACTCCGGCTCGCCCCCGGTCGCGGGCGGCACGTTCTCCTGGACCGTGCCCGCAAACTTCACGGGCACCGTGTTCTTCAAGTGCGGGCCTCACTGCGGCGCGGGGATGCGAGGTTCGATCGTCGTTGTCGCCGCTCCCGCTCCCTGCGCAGGCGATGCGGACGGCAATCGGACCGTGAACTTCTCGGATGTCACCGTGGTGCTCAGCAACTTCGGCGGGACGCCCCCGCCCGGCGATGCCAACAGCGACGGCTCGGTCAGCTTCGGCGATGTCACGACCGTGCTCGCGAACTTCGGCACCACCTGCCCGTGATGTTCACGCCCGAACCAGCCGGTTGCCCATGACGGCCTCGTAGGGCCGCATCGCATCGCGCGTGTCAACCAGCAGCCTCGCGTGCCTGGCGATCATCGGATAGTCGAACGCGGCGTGGTTGGTCGCGACCACGATCGCGTCGAAACCCGCCACGCTCGCGGGCGTCAGGTCAACGCTCTTCATCCCCAGGTCCCCGCGCCGGCCCGGCCATGTCGCCGCGACGTGCGGGTCCGAATACTCAACCGTCGCCCCGGCCTCACGCATCAGCCGGATGAGCTCGAACGAGGGCGATTCGCGCACATCATCGATGTCCGGCTTGTACGCCAGCCCGAGCACAAGCACCTGGGCTTCGCCGAGGCCGCACCCTCGCTCGGCGAGCGCGGCCGCGAGCCGATCGACCACATACCGCGGCATCCGCACGTTGACCTCGCCCGCCAGCTCGATGAAGCGCGTCGGTGCCCCCATGCGCCTTGCCTTCCACGACATGTAGAAAGGATCGATCGGGATGCAGTGTCCTCCGAGCCCCGGGCCCGGGTAGAAGGGCATGAACCCGAATGGCTTGGTCGCCGCCGCCCGGATCACCTCCCACACATCGATCCCCATCGCGCCCAGCACCACCTTCATCTCGTTCACGAGCGCGATGTTCACCGCGCGGAAGATGTTCTCGAGCAGCTTCGCCGCCTCCGCCACCTCGGCCGATGAGACCTCGATCACGCTCGTCACCGCACGAGAATAGAGCGCCACCGCGAGCTCGCGCGATGCCGCATCGATCCCGCCCACGAGCTTGGGGATTGTCCGCGTCGTGTGCCGGGGGTTCCCGGGGTCTTCGCGCTCCGGGCTGAACGCCGCGAACACATCGCGCCCAGCGGCGAGCCCCGGCGCGTGCACCGCCGCCGCGAGCACGGCGGGCAGGAACTCGTCCCGTGTCGTCCCCGGGTAGGTCGTCGATTCGAGCACGATCAGCTGCCCGGCCCGGAGCGTCTTTCCGATCGCCGCCGCGGTGTTCAGCACATACGACAGGTCCGGCTCGTGCGCTTCGTTCAGCGGAGTCGGCACGCAGACGAGGATCGCATCGCACTCGCCCAGCCGGGAAAAGTCGGTCGTAGCGCTGAACCGCCCCCCATCGGCGAGCGTGCGCGTCATCCGCTCGCCCAGGTGCTTCAGGTACGTCTCGCCCCTGGCCAGCATCTCGGTCTTCTTGGGGTCCACGTCGAAGCCGACGACCCGAAAGCCCGCATCGTGCATCGCCGCCGCCAAGGGCAGCCCGACATACCCGAGCCCGACCACGCCCACGATCGCCGAGCCGGACTCGATCTTGTGTTTCAACGACTCGAAAGCAGGTCCGCTCACGCTCAGATCCCCTCCCCGTGCGGCGCGTGACCGGTGCCCGCGCGGTACTCCCGGCTCAGCACGCGCTCCCACCAGGCGCGATTCTCACGGTACCACCGGATCGTCTCTTCCAGAGCGCCGGGCCACGCCGAGCGCGACGCCTTCCAGCCCAGTTCGCGCCCGATCTTCGACACATCAAGCGCGTACCGCCGATCATGCCCCGGGCGATCCGGCACACGATCGATCATCTCGTCACCCGCGCCCATGGCCCGCAAGATCGCCCGCGTGAGCTCGATGTTCGACCTCTCGTTGCCTGCGCCGATGTTGTACGCCTCCCCCGCGATCCCCCGCTCGAACACGGCGAGCAGCGCCTCGCAATGGTCGTCGACATGGATCCAGTCGCGCACATTGAGCCCGTCGCCGTACAGCGGCACGCGCTGCCCCAGCAGCAGGTTCGTCACGAACAAGGGGATCACCTTTTCCGGGAACTGCCGGGGACCGAAGTTGTTCGATGAGCGCGTGATCAGCACATCCAGCCCGTAGGTCTTTCGATAAGCGCTGCACAAGAGGTCAGCAGCCGCCTTGCTCGCGGCGTACGGGCTGCTCGGATCCATCGGCGAGCTCTCGCTGAACCGCGATTCCGGCCTTTCCAAGGGCAACGAGCCGTACACCTCATCGGTGCTGACAAACACCATCCGCACCTCACGACCACGCTCCCGCGACCTTCGCAGCGAATCCAGGATCGTCTGCGTTCCGGCGACATTCGTCGTGATGAAAGGCCGCGCATCGGCGATCGACCGGTCGACGTGGCTCTCCGCCGCGGCGTGGATGACCCCATCGCACCTCGCGACCAACCGCTCGACCAGCGCCGCATCGCGGATGTCCCCGTGCACAAACTCGTGCCGCGGCTCGCGTTCCAGGCCCTCAAGGTTGTCCATGTTCCCCGAGTACGAGAGCGCATCCAGGTTCACGATGCGCCACGCGGGCCGCTCGCGCAGAACCCAGCGAACGAGATTGCTCCCGATGAACCCGGCCCCGCCCGTGATCAGCAGCGTGCGCGACATGCAGGCCCTACTCTAATCGCCCGACCACACCAGCGACCAGCACCCGCCAATCGGGCATCGGCCCGAGCCGCCCGATGGTGCGCGACAGATCGAGCACGCTGAACGATGGCCTGGCAGCGATCACAGCGGGGGTGTCGCGGCGTGCCTCGTCCCACTTCATCCCTTCCACAAGGCCCGCCCCGCGCACCTGCGAGGCAATCTCGCGGGCCATCTCGAGCCGCGAACAAGGCTCGCCCCCGTCGGCGATGTGCCAGATCCCCGTCGCCTCTGATTCCAGCAGCCGCATCGTTGCCCGGGCCAGATGCTCCGCCGAAGTGGGCCGACCGACCTGATCCTCCACCACGCGCACCGACGGCCGCTCTTGCAGGCTACGGGCAATCGCCCGCACGAAGTTCCTTCCCCACGGCGCGTAGACCCAGGATGTCCGGACGATCAGCCACGTCGCCCCCGACGTTTCAATCAGTTCCTCACCGCGCGACTTCGTGCGCCCGTACGCGTTCACCGGCTCGCGCACGTGCCCGACCCCCGCGGCGTTCCTCGACCGACCGCTGAAGACGTAGTCCGTGCTGTAGTGGATGAGAGCCGCCCCGGACCGGGCGCACGCCGTCGCCAGCGCCCCGACCCCGTCGCCATTGATACGCATCGCCGCCGCCGGATCGCGCTCCGCCGCATCAACATCGGTCATCGCGGCGCAGTTCACCACCACCGGCCAACCGCCGCGCTCGACCTGTCGGATTGATTCCGGCTTCTCCAGATCGATCACGTCCCGCCCGGGCGCATCGAACGCCGCCCCGGCCCGGGACAACATCTCACGCCACGCCCGCCCGACCATGCCGCTGCCGCCCAGGATGAGCACCCGCCCTTGGATCATCCTCTTCGCTTCCTGTCGGTGTGCTGATCAGTCGGCCCCGTGACCATTCGTCGTAGGCCACCACTTCCACTCGATGGCTTGATGCCTCGATGCCTCGATGCCTTCCCCTTCAACGATTCTCCGCCTGCCACACGAACCCGGGCACGGCATCGAACGGCATCCGCTCCTCATCCGGATCTGATGCGTCATACGTCCTTGTCACGTAGTACAGCAGCCCGGCGCTCTGCGGGCCGTTGGTCGCCGCGCCGTGCCACAATCCCGCCGGGATCACCACCACCCCGGGCATCCGCTCGCCGATCACCATCGCGCAGACCCGCCGGTTCTCCGCGCGATGCACGCCCACTTTCACGTGACCCGTGAGGCAGATCCAGAAATCGGCCTGCCGCGCGTGCCGGTGCCAGGCCTTGACGATCCCGGGGTACTGCGTGCTGAAGTTGATCTGTCCCTCCGCCGACATCACCCCCTGCAGTTGGTTCATCATCGACCACCCACGATCATCCGCATACACGCCGATCGGCACAAACACAGGTTCGCGCAGCGCGACCGCTCGCTCGTGGGCCGCCGCGATCGTCAACCCCGCGCCGCTGGGAATCGCCCGGGCAAGCTGGTGGCCAGATTTCATCTCGGGACCATTCGTTGCCTTCGCGTCGCGCTCAGTCCGCATGGTTCGCCCCCCCGCGAGCCACCAGCACGCTCGCCCGCTGCAGACTGTCGAACGTCCCCGCATCGGTCCACCAACCGTCGAGCACATCGTGCTCCAGGTCTCCCCGCCGCAGGTACGCGTTGTTCACATCGGTGATCTCTAGCTCGTTGCGAGCACTCGGCCGCAGCGACCGGCAGATCGAGAAGACATCCGCGTCGTAGAAGTAGATACCGGTCACCGCAAATGCACTCGGCGGATCCTCGGGCTTCTCGATGATCTCCGCGATCTTCCGAACGCCCGTCCCTGAACCCACCGGCCCCTCGAACCTCGCCACCCCGAACCGCTCGGCATCATCCACTTCCTTCAGCAGCAGCCGAGCCCCCGACCGCTGTGCCGCGAACGCCCGCGCGCTCCCGCGGATGTTGTTCTGGATGATGTTGTCCCCCAGCACGACGCACACGCGCCCGCCATCGGCAAACTCTTCCGCGAGCTTCAGAGCATCGGCGATTCCACCCTCGCCCTCCTGATACGCGTACTCAAGGTGACGCAGCCCCAGGTGCTTGCCGTTCTTGAGCAGCTTCAGGAAGTCCCCCGCGTGCTCGCCCCCCGTCACGATCAGCACATCGTCGATCCCCGCGTTGACCAGGCACTGGATCGGGAAATAGATCATCGGCCGGTCATACACCGGCAGCAGGTGCTTGTTCGTGACGAGCGTCAGCGGTCTCAGCCGCATCCCCAGCCCGCCTGCGAGAACGATCCCTTTCATCCGCCCAGTATAGAACCGCCGACCAGCATCGGCCGCTGTTCCCCAGCCGCGGGCCGAGCCGGATGGCCGCGCCTCCAAACCACGCCGCGCCGCAGCCGCTAATCTCCCATCATGCACGCCCTCCTCGTCGCCTTTGGCGTTGCCGGCGACGTTCACCCCTTCATTTCACTCGCCATGGCGCTCCGCGCTGCGGGCCACCGCGTCACCCTCGCCAGCGACGAGCCCTACCGCCCGCTCGCCGCCTCGTCGGGACTCGATTTCCTCTCCCTCGGCGCCGCCCCTCAGGTCATCTCCGCGCGAACCAAACGCGACCTGACCCACCACATGCGGGCCTCGATCGCCTACATGCGCGACATCGTCATCCCCAGGCTTCCGGCCATGCACGCGACCCTCGATGCGTTCGCCGCGGAACATCGCCCCGATGTCATCGCGTGCCACCACACCGCGTTCTGCGTCCCGTGGATCGCTTCCCGTCGGTCCATCCCATGGGCCATGGCCGCCGTGGCGCCGTGTTCCTGGACCAGCATCGACCGCCCCAACGTCTATCCGGGCATGCCCGACCGTGACCGCATGCCCAGGCTCATCAGCCGCGTCGGTGTCAGCGTCGGCTCGTGGGCCACCGCTCGCGCCATCGATCCATCGCTCAACGCCGTGCGCCGCACACTCGGCCTGCCGCCCGCGCGACGGGCCCTCTTCGACGAGATGTTCAGCGGCGGAGCCAACCTGGGCCTGTGGTCCCCGCACTTCCGCCCGCCAGCCGCCGATGACAAGCCGCGCTCCCACATCGTCGGCTTCCCCTGGTTCGATGCGGCGGCCGACGATGCCTGGCGCGAGCCAGTCGAGCGCTTCCTCGCCTCGGGCCCGCCCCCGGTGCTCATCACGCTCGGAACCAGCGTGCCCCACGCCGTCACACCCTTTCTGGCCGCCGCCGCCAGCGCCTGCCACGCGCTCGGTGCTCGCAGCCTGCTGCTCGCG
The DNA here is from genome assembly GCA_044369085.1 of Phycisphaerales bacterium. Lineage (GTDB taxonomy): Bacteria > Planctomycetota > Phycisphaerae > Phycisphaerales > UBA1924 > JAEUIV01. Next base: position 10,760 of record JBIPMO010000018.1, on the reverse strand, counting down.
GGCCGCCCCGAGTTCATCCCCCCCTCGCTCCCATCAAGCGCCCTGGCGCTCCCATACGCCCCGTTCAGCCAGATCCTTCCGCGCTGCACGGCATCGGTTCACCACGGCGGCCTGGGCACCCTCTCACGATCCCTTCGAGCGGGTGTCCCGATGGTCTGCGTTCCGCATCTGCACGATCAGTTCGACAATGCCGCTCGATCCCGCCGCCTGGGGGCATCGCTGACCGTCGACCGCCGCCACGCGGACCCGCGGCAACTCGCGGCCGCGATCCGTCGCGTGCTGAACGAACCGACCTTCCGCGAGGCCGCTCGCCGCCTCTCCGCCAGTCTCGCCACCGAAGATGGCGGAAGTGGGGGGGCGCAAGTTCTGCAGGTCCTTGCTGCCGCGCGCTAAGGACTCTCGGGCCACTACCCGATCTACACTTCATCATGCCGGGCACGACCGACCCAATGCCGAGCACGACCGATCGCCCGCGGGTGATCCTGACCCGCCCCGCCCCCGGTTCGGTCCAGACCATCCAGCTCACATCAAAGCGCTGGAAGGCGCTCATGCTCGTCGCGTTCATCATGGTCGTCGCAGGAGCTTCCGCGGGCGGCATACTTCTCGCCCGCGAGCCACGCCTCCTGACTCACCCGACTTGGCTCATGGTCATCGCCGCAGCGCTGTTCATCGCCGGGCTGGTGCTGCTCGTGATGGCCCGGGTCGGCGCCTGGTGGGATCACGGCTGAACGCACGTTAAGCCACCTCCGCGAACCGCGCCAGAACCCGAGTCCGAACGACCCCGGAACGCCAGTGACGGGCATCAGCCGTCGAATCTCGGCTATCGTCACGCCATGTCCTCCAATCTCGCCGGCGATGTCGACTACTCCAGGATCGGCCCGGGCTATGCCCAGAAGCGCCGCCCCGACCCACGCATCGAGGCCCGCATCCACGCCGCGCTGGGCAACGCACGCACGGTCCTGAACGTCGGCGCGGGCACCGGCTCCTACGAGCCTCGCGACCGCCACGTCATCGCCATCGAGCCGGCCGAGACGATGCGCCGCCAACGCCCGATCGACCTCGCCCCCGCCATCAACGCCCGCGCCGAAGCCCTCCCGCTCGACAATGCCTCCGTCGATGCCTGCATGGCGGTCATCACCGTGCACCAGTGGCAGGACCTCGACGCGGGGCTCCGCGAGCTACGCCGAGTCACTCGCGGGCCGATCGTCATCGTCGTCTTCGATGGCGAAGCCCTGCAACGATTCTGGCTCAACGACTACGTCCCCGAACTCATCGAGGCCGACCGCCGCCGCGACCCGCCCATCGACTTTCTCGTCGAGCAACTCTCGACGCCATCACGCCGCGCCACGGTCGAGACGCTCCCCATACCCATCGACTGCGTCGACGGTTTCACCGAGGCCTTCTACGCCCGCCCGGACCGCTTTCTTGATCCCGCCGTCACGCGCGCGCAATCAGCATGGACCTTCGTGAGCCCCGAGGTTCACCGCCGCTTCATCGAGCAGCTCGCTTCAGACCTGTCCTCGGGCCAGTGGGATCGCCGCTACGGTCACTGGCGCACCATGCCGACCTTCGATGGATCGCTCCGCATGATCGTCGGCGGCAATCCTTGAGGTGAAACACCCGGCTTGGTACAAGGGCTCACCCGTCGAATCGCTCAAAGGAGGCCCACGATGAGGATTTCTGGAGCATTCATCCTCGCCATCGCCCTGTTCGTGGCGGCCGTGAATAGCGCATCAACCGCCAGCGCCTGCACCCGCGCGGTCTACTTCGGCAAGGACGGCCAGACCGTCACCTGCCGCAGCATGGACTGGCTCGAAGACATGCAGACCAACCTCTGGATCTTCCCCCGCGGCATGGCCCGCGATGGCGGCCTGGGCGATGCTTCCTTGAAATGGACCAGCAAGCACGGCAGCGTCGCCGCCTCCATCTACGAGGGAGGCACCGCCGACGGCATGAACGAGAAGGGCCTCGTCGCCAACCTGCTCTACCTCGCCGAGGCCGAGTACTCCCCCGCGACCGACACCCGGCCCGCGATCGTCATCTGCGCATGGGCCCAGTACGTCCTCGACAACTTCGCAACCGTTGAAGAAGCCGTCGCCGACCATCGCAAAGAGGCCTTCCGCATGGTCCCCGTCGAGTCGCCCAACGGCAAGGCGGGCACCGTCCACCTCTCGATCTCCGACCCCTCGGGCGATTCGGCCATCTTCGAGTACATCGGCGGCAAGCTCGTCATCCACCACGGCCGCCAGTACCAAGTCATGACCAACTCGCCCACGTACGACCAGCAGCTCGCGCTCAACGAGTACTGGAAGCAGATCGGCGGCACCATCATGCTCCCGGGCACCAACCGCGCCGCCGACCGCTTCGCCCGCGCCTCCTTCTACATCAACGCCTGCGAGCAATCAGCCGACCCGCGAGCCGCCGTCGCCGCAGCCTTCAGCGTCATCCGCAACTGCAGCGTCCCCCGCGGCATCACCACCCCGGGCCAGCCCAACATCGCGGCCACCCTCTGGCGAACCGTCTCCGATCACAAGAACCGCGTCTACTACTTCGAGGACACCGCCAGCCCGTCCCTCGTCTGGGTCAGACTCGAAAAAGTCGACTTCACGGCGGCTTCGGGGGTTCGCAAGCTCACGCTGGCCGGCAACCTCGACCTCGGAGGCGACCAGACCGCGAACTTCTTGCCCGCCAAGCCGTTCAAGTTCCTCGCCCCGAATCATCACTGACACCAATCTGGCGCTCTTGCAGTCTCATTCACACCGAGGATGCCGATGGTGGCCGACTCCCAGTCTCCTCATCGCCGTCAATGGGCCCGCGAATGGCCGCTCGCCGTCGCGGTGGTCACGCTCGTCGCCGCGCTGCTCGGCAAGAGCTTCATCGCGGCCATGCTCGCGAACCCCATCGCGCTGGTGGCGATGCTGGCCGTGCTCTTTGTCGTCATCCTCGGCGCCGCCGTCGCCATCGTCCGCCACGCCGACATCCTCGCTCACCGCCTGGGCGAGCCCGCGGGCACGCTGCTGCTCACCCTCGCCGTCACCGGCCTCGAAGTCGCCATGGTCGGCTTCGTCATGTCCACCGGAGAAGAAAAGCCCACCCTCGCGCGCGACACGATGTTCGCCGTCATCATGCTCGTGCTCAACGGCTTCATGGGGCTCTCGCTCCTGCTCGGCGGCCTCCGCCACCGCGAGCAGCAGTACAACCTCCAGGGTGCCAACGCCTTCCTCGTCATGATCATCCCGCTCGCGGTGCTCGGCCTCATCCTGCCGAACTTCACTCGATCCACCCCGGGCCCGACGCTGTCGACCTTTCAGATGGTCTTCCTCTCCGTGATGTCCGTCGGCATCTACGCCATCTTCCTCTTCGTCCAGAACCGCCGGCACATGGACTTCTTCAAGTTCGGCGAAGAAGCGCCTCACACCGCGGGCCAGGCCGACGAGTCGGATCCCCACGCATCCCCGTCTTCAAACCTTTATCACGCCGTCATGCTCGGCGCCTACGGCCTGCCCCTGGTCATGCTCGCCAAGCAGATGTCGGTCCCGATGGATGCCGCCGTGCTCAGGCTCGGGGCGCCAATCGCGCTGGGCGGCTTCCTCCTGGCGATCCTTGTCCTGACCCCCGAATCGATCGCCGCCGTCAAGGCCGCCCGCGAGAACCGGCTCCAGCGCTCGGTCAACATCCTCCTCGGCTCCATCCTCGCCTCGATCGGCCTCACCATCCCGCTGGTGATCACGATCTCGCTCGCCACGGGCCGAGGCCTCTCCTTCGGTCTCGACCCCGCCGAGATGATCCTGCTGGCGCTCACCCTTTTCACCGCGACGCTCACCTTTGCCCTGCCGCGCACCAACATCCTGCTCGGCTGCGTCCACCTGCTGCTCTTCGCCGCCTACGTCATGCTGATGTTCGACTGAGTTGACCAGGGCGCCACCGCCGACCGATCCAGCGCGTCGGAGGCCGGCGCCCCCCCATGCTCCGCACCAGAGACGAGATCCCAGAGTGAACCCCCAAAGCAAGCCCAGCGCAGCCGAAGGCGAGTCCGTCGACTTCTACACCGCGACCTACGGGCGATTCAACCAGTCGATCTACCAAGATATCCGCCGCGAGACGTGGGACCAGGACATCGGCCAGAACAGTTGGCTCACCGCCGCCGAGCAGGACCGCTTCATCCAATGGCTGGCGCTCGCCCCCGGCCAGCGACTCCTCGATGTCGCTTGCGGCTCGGGCGGCCCGGCCCTCCGCATTGCCGAGCGATCCCGAGCGCGGGTCACCGGCATCGACATCCACGCCGACGGCATCGCCTCGGCCCGCTCTCAGACGCACCAGCGCGGCTTAGCCGATCTGGCCTCGTTCGAAGTCGTCGATGCGGGCAGCGCTCTGCACTTCGAGACGGCATCATTCGATGCCCTCACGTGCATCGATGCGATCAATCACCTGCCCGACCGCCCGCGCGTCCTCGCCGAATGGGCCCGCGTCCTGAAGCCCGGCGGGCGGCTGCTCTTCACCGACCCCATCGTCGTCACCGGGCCGCTCACCAGCCAGGAGATCGCCACACGCAGCTCCATCGGCTACTTCCTCTTCGTCGCTCGCGACACCAACGACCGCATGCTCAAGGATGCCGGGCTGCAACTGATCAGCAGCCACGACCTCACCGATGCGCTCGCACAATCCGCATCCGCCTGGCACGCCGCTCGCCAGAAGCGAGCGGCCCAGCTCCGAGCCATCGAAGGCGATGCCACGTTCGACGGTCAGCAACGCTTCCTCGATGTCGCCGCCCGCATCGCGCGGAATCGGAGCCTGTCCCGCCTGGCCTACCTCGCCATCAAGCCCGCCTGATCGCAGCCCGGCCCGGTGGTGGAAGCCTCAGCATCTGCGGCTCGCGGGCACTCCCCCAGACCCGCGCAAGCGGGCTTGACACGGCGCTCGCCAAACAGAGTCTGCGGATGCGGGATAGCACCAAACACGGCGATTAAAAAGTAAAGTCCACTTGACTTTTGTACAGCATGCTTTACATTTGATGGAGCCCTTCAAGGAGCCCCATATGGCAGACAAAGGACCCAATCACACCCTGTGGATCGCAATACTGGCAGCCTGGATCGGGACATACTTCGCAGCCCGATACGCGATCCCCCACGTACAAGCAGGATCGGTCGCCCGCGTGGCCATTGCGCTGGTCCCGCTCCTCCCCACCGCACTGGTGCTGTGGCTCATCTGGCGGGCCTGCCGATCGCTCGATGAGCTCCAGCGCCGCGTTCAGTTCGAAGCGCTGGCGATCGCGTTCCCCATGTGCATCGTCCTCCTGTGGGTGCTCGGGCTGCTCGAGCTGGCGATCGATCTCGACCGCGACAACTGGAGTTACCGGCACGTGTGGGCCATGCTCCCGATGTTCTACTTCATCGGCCTCGCGGCGGCATGGAGACGCTACAAATGACCAACCGCGTGCGTGAACTGCGTGGCGCAAGGGACTGGACTCAGGCCCAGCTCGCCGAGCGGCTCGGCGTCTCCAGGCAGACCGTGATCTCGATCGAATCCGGCCGATACGAGCCCAGCCTTTCTCTCGCGTTCAAGATCGCCGGAACGTTCAACTTGCGGATCGAGGATGTGTTCATGCCGGTGAATCCCGGCGAGCGCACATCATGATCGGATCTCTCTTGCTGCGCGTCACTGCGAACATTGTGCCGGGCCCGAGGTCGGCACCGCCACTCCAAGACCTTGATCGAGGCGGTGCCGCTTCGGGCCGCGTACCCTGAAGGTATGCGCCACACCGAAAGCCACCGTTCCCATCGCATCGGCTGGCTCCGTGCCGCTGTGCTCGGCGCCAATGACGGCATCGTCTCGACCGCCAGCCTCATCGTCGGCGTGGCCGCGGCAGATACGCCGCGCAGCGGCATCCTGGTCGCCGGGCTCGCGGGGCTGATCGCGGGCGCGATGTCGATGGCAGCCGGCGAGTACGTGTCGGTGAGTTCACAGGCCGACACCGAAGCCGCGGACCTGGCACGCGAGCGGCGCGAACTGGCGATGCAGCCGGCGGAAGAGCACGCCGAGCTCAAGTCCATCTACATGAAGCGCGGCCTCGATGAACCCCTCGCCGCGCAGGTCGCCACCCAGCTGATGGCCAAGGATGCGCTCACCGCGCACGCCCGCGATGAACTGGGAATCACCCAAGAGCTCACCGCCCGACCGGTGCAGGCCGCCTTCGCGTCGGCGGGCACGTTCACCATCGGTGCCGCGCTTCCGCTGCTGATGGTGCTTGTTCTGCCCAAGGCCGCGCAGGTGTGGGGCGTCTCCGCTGCTTCACTGGTGTTTCTCGCGCTGCTCGGCTCAGTCGCGGCACGTACGGGCGGATCGCCGGTGTGGAGGTCCGCCGCCCGCGTGACGTTCTGGGGGGCGCTGGCGATGGGGCTGACGGCGGGAGCAGGCGCGCTCTTCGGCGCGCAGCTGTGATACGGGACTCCGCCGCGCTGCACGCTCCGATTGAGGAGTCTTTCGCACAACGGGGTCGATGGCTTCAATCGTCGTCGTCGTCGCCTGTCTTGCCACCGGTCTCGCCCGCTTCGTGGCCGCCCTCGTTCTCGCTCTCACCCAGTTGCAGCTCCGTACCGATCAGCGGCAGCGTGGTGGTCTGCGTGGCCGGGTTGTAGCCGCGAACGAGCCCCGCCGCCCAGGCCCCCGCGATGACGAGGAAAGCAAGCGCGATGATCGGCCTCGCCGACGGGATCGCGTCCGAAGGCTCGGCGTTCTTCTTGCCATGGATCATGCTCGCCGTGATGTTCTCGCGGTGGCGGATCGTGTGCAGAGCCACGCCCAGCACGTGAACGACCACCACGCCCACCGTGAAGTACGACAGGATCTCGTGAATCTCCTTCAAGCTCTCGTTGCCCTGCCCCAGCATGATGCCGGTCACGGCCATGGCCAGCACAAGAACCAGCAGAGCGAAGATCGCCACGGCCGACCCGGGGTTGTGCCCGATGTATCGTTTGCCGCCGCCGACCAGCGTCCCCTTCATGTACTCGACCACCGCGCCCGGCCCGAAGATGAACGTGCCGAACCTGGCGTAGCGCGTGCCCGCGACCCCCCAGACGACGCGGAGGCAAACCATCAGCGCAATCGTCAGCCCGATGATCGCGTGGTAAGGAAAGAGCCAGCTGTCCTCGCCCAGCACGAGCGAGATGATCGCGGCGGCGATGAACCCGCCCGACAGCAGCCAGTGGAAAAGACGGGTCGGCAGATCCCAGATCAGCACACGGTTCATGTCGGTCTCCTTTGGCAGCAACAAAGCAGTGCCGCCGATGAGAAGTCGCTCGGATCGCGAACACGCCCGAGCGCTGCCCGATACGTCCCGACAAACACGCCCCCGGTTACCCTCGTCAACCCGGCACGCTGAGGCTTGGGCGAGAGCACAACACGCAGTAATGCGTGAAAGTATAGCACTCTCACAAGCCGCGCGCACCCATACTCAATGCCTCAACACGCGGGCCGAACGCGATGGCCCCGGCATGCCCGCCCCTGGTTCATCCGGGCGGGAGCATCCCGGACATCCGCGCGAATGTCCCTGCTTCTGCAGCATTCCGAGCCGATCCTCCTCTCGATCGGATCCTCGCGATGCCGACATCAAACCACCCCCGCCGAGCGTCCGCGACCCGGCCGTTCGGCAGGATCACGCGCGGCACCGCGAGCCGCTCGTACAATGCTCGAATGTCCCCGCATATCCAGCCGGAGATCAAGCTCCGCCGGACGACCGCGGCCGATGTGAGCGCGCTCCACGCCTTCGAGCTCGACGAGGCATCCAACGAACTCGCGGGCACGAAGCCGCGTGACTGGCCCACATTCCACGCCCGCTGGACGGAGATCCTCGCCGATCCCGACGGAAGCGCGACCGGGGTCACCCCGCGGGTCATCCTGGCCGATGGCGAGCTTGTCGGCGCTGTCAACATCGCTCCTCACGATGGAGCCGACTCCATCGGCTACTGGGTCGATCGAGCGCACTGGGGCCGCGGCATTGCCACCCGCGCGGTGGCACTGATGCTGCAGGAGTTCACGCGACGCCCGATCTTCGCGACCACCGCCGGGCACAATCACCCATCGATCCGTGTTCTGCAGAAGTCGGGGTTCGAGATTGTTTCACGGTGCGCAACGCCAGAAACAGCCCGAACCGTACAACGCGAGACGGTGATGCTCGTGCTCAGGTGATGGCCGCTGGCGGAGGTGACGCTTGAGGTGACAACCGGCCTGCGGCACATGAAAAAGGGACTCGCGGGTTATCGCAAGTCCCTTTGAGACAAGGAATAGAGAACGCGAGGTGGTCTGGCGACGTGCTAATCGGAGCCCCAGAGACACGGCAAGAGGGTGCTGTCTCCCGGCAGGTTCTGACGCCGGACAGCGACCCGCGCGACGAACCTGATTCGCTCCTCACCCTTTGCATCCCGCCCCCTTTGGCCCATTCACGATCGAACGCGAACTCGGCCGCGGCGGCATGGGCGAGGTGTACCTCGCCGGCGCTACCCGACTCGACCGTCAGGTAGCGATCAAGGCCCTGCCCGCGCACCTGGCCCAGGACCCGGACCGCCTTGCCCGCTTCCATCGCGAGGCCAAGATCCTCGCCTTGCTCAACCATCCGGACATTGGCGCGATCTACGGGCTGGAGGAGGCCAACGGGCACCAGTACTTGATCCTGGAGTTTGTCGAGGGGGAGACCCTCGCCGATCGGCTGGCGGAAGGACCGATCCCCATGGATGAGGCTTTGACGCTGGCCAAGCAGGTCGCCGATGACACGGAAGCAGATCGGCCGCGACGAAACTGCGATAGACTTCCGCGGAAATGCGAGGAGCAGTCGCGGATGAAATATCAAGCGGCAAGCTCCAGCCGCACAGGAAGCCCGCGGTTCCACTTGAGCATTCAACACCACAACACGAAAGGGTAAGAGGCAGATGATGACCACGATCAGTAACTGCAGCCTGGCCTGCGCGACGCTGGCGGCATTGCTCGCTGGCCCGCAGTCGCTGCTCGCCCAAGATCGCTATTCGATCCCGGCCGATCCCAACCTCAAGTACTCCACGCCGACCGCCCCCGGCGTAGCCGTGCCCGACAAGATCGAGACCTCCATCGGCACGCTCAACCTCAGCTATGGCTACCCGTCGGCCGAGACGGTCGACAAGATCTACGACAATCTCGACCGTTCTCGCGCCCTCCAGGCCTACCTCATGGCGATCCCGATCGTCAACCAGGCTGGCATGCGCGACTCGATCGGCCAGTTCGGCCCGGTCAACCAGACCAACGTGATGTGGGAGAACCTGGTCGACCCCCGTACGGTCGAGCTTACGGCCAACGACAACACGATCTACAACTTCATATGGATCGACACCAAGAAGGGCCCGCTCGTTCTCGAAATCCCGCCCGAGGTCCTCGGAGGCGTCAATGACTTCTGGTACCGCTGGGTCGCAGATGTCGGCATCACCGGCGAGGACCGCGGCAAGGGCGGCAAGTACCTTGTCCTTCCCCCCGGCTACAAGGGCGAGATCCCTGAAGGTTTCATCGTCCTGCGGCCGAGCACCTACGGCAACTGGGTCTTCTTCCGCGCCTTCGTCGTTGACGGCTCCACCAAGCCCGGTGTCGAGCTCGTGAAGAAGCACCTGAGGATCTACCAGCTCTCCGAGGCCGCCAACCCGCCCGCGATGAAGTTTGTCAATGGCTCGGGCGTCCCGGCCAACTTCGTCGCCCCCGGTGACTACGCGTTCTGGGAGATGCTTAACAAGGTCATCCAGGAAGAGCCCGCCGGCGGCAGCGACCCGACCACGCTGGGCCTGTTCGCCTCAATCGGCATCGTCAAGGGCCAACCCTTCGCCCCCGACGAGAGGATGAAGAAGATCCTGACCGACGCGGCCAACATCGGCGCCGTCACCGCCCGAACCATCGCCTTCAAGGTGCGTTCGCCGGAGGCTTACTTTTACCCCAGGAGCTCGTGGCGACTGCCCTTCTTCGGCGGGTACAGGTTTGAGACCTCGCCGGGCGTGACGAACATGGATGGCTACATCTTCTACTACTACTTCGCCACCGGCATCACACCGGCGATGGAGATGAAGATGGTCGGCAAGGGGTCGCAGTACCCCTGGTCGGTGCAGGACTCCAACGGCAACCCATTCGATGGCAGCAAGACCTACAAGATGCGCATCCCGCCCAATGTCCCGGTCAAGGACTTCTGGTCCGTCATCGTCTACGACAATCAGACCCGCTCGATGGTGCAGACCAACCAGAAGGCGCCGAGCGTGAGCAGCCAGGACAAGGACCTGAAGAGGAACGCCGACGGCTCAGTCGATGTCTTCTTCGGCCCGACGGCCCCGGCCGGCTTTGAGAGCAACTGGGTGCAGACGATCCCCGGCAAGGGCTGGTTCATGATTCTGCGTCTCTACGGCCCGCTCGAGCCATGGTTCGACAAGTCGTGGCGCCCGGGTGAAATCACGCCGGTTGATTGAGCCGGTCTGGAGATACGGCGGCGTCGGCGAGAGTTCATGTCCGGCAACGTCGTGGTCACGCCGGAGGGCGTGGCGAAGGTGCTCGACTTTGGCCTTTCCCGCACCGCCCGCGGAGCACTGCCGGCGATAGGCGGGCTTGTGACGGCTCGCCGCCGCCGGTGAGGGGCGCATAGACACAGCGCCCGCACGGTCTTCGCTAATGCGCACCGACGCGGCCCGGGCACACACCCGGGCCGTTTGTCATTTCGTGAGGCCAGTCCAAGGGTGTGCATGGCAAAAACGACAACCCCCGAGTCT
>JBIPMO010000177.1:0-6575 GCA_044369085.1 Phycisphaerales bacterium | reverse complement strand
GCTGGCAGCCGCGCGACTTCAAGCGGACACTCTCGGATCACTACATGGTGGTGGTGACGATGAACGTGATGCGGGATGACGACTGAAGCGGGACCGACCTCACGCCCCCCACCCCCCCAAGAGCCGCCGCACGAACGGCGGAGCGTCCTGAACTCGACTAACACCAGACGGGCGTGCCGTTCACGTGCGGCGCCCACACCAGCACCACGGCTCGAACAGCGATGCCGGCCTTCTTCGGCTTGATCGCCAGGCGCTCGAGCTCCGTCGTGAGCGGGTCAACTGCGGGGGCGGCCGCCTCGACATCCTCCTTAAACTGGGCCTCGAGCGCCCCGATCTGCTCGCGAACGGCGTCGACATTCTCCTGAGCGCGGCCGATATCGGATGATTCCTTCATGGAACGCCCGACGCCCCGTGCGGCGGTGGCGGCCCGGCCCATCGTCCCGGCGCTCGCCGCCTTGCGGCCCAGGAACGCCCCGAGCACCGCCGATCCGAACGAGATCGCTGTCTGCACCTTGCTCTGGCTCGCCTGTTCCTTCTGGACCTCGACGGCCTGCTGCGCCTTGCGCAGGCGCTCGTTGAGCGTCGCGAACTTGCTCGCGTACTTCTGCCTCAGCTTCTCGGCCGCCGCGTCGCGCTGCTCGCGGACCACTTGCTGAAGACGCACGCGGAAGGCCCGCTCGTTCTCCCCTTTGGATGACACCGCGCCCAGCTCCGCGCACGAGAGCAGCTCGAGCTTGAACGTCCTGAAAATCGAATCGGCGTACGCCTTCCGCCACGCGTCGTAGGACTTGGCCTTGCCCGCATCGCTGGGCAGAGCGATGAACGATGCCGAAGGCGCCGGCTCGCGCTCGATGTCATCTTCGGTCAGGTCGGTGGGGTCGGCGGCGTCCCAGTCGACCACGACCGGCCCGTCGGCGATCAGCGCGAGCCGCAGAGCGATCTCATCGGTCTCCACCCCAAGCTTGGCATCGCTGAAATGCACCTTGGCGCTGCCCAGCAGCATGGGCCGATACTCGACCGACCCCCCGCCGCTTCCCGATCGCACGGGCAGGAAGTACTGCGGGATCTCCGGTGGCAGAACCGGCCGCTGCGCCGGGCCGCGACCGGCGACCGCGATGCCATCGGGCAGGGCATCGCCCGGTACCGCGGCGGACCCGCCCGGCCGTTCCGCCCGAACAGGGGCGCTCACCGGCGCAGACCCCGGCGGTGCCTCGCGCACTTCGACGAGCGTCTTGATCTGCCCCCGCGTCAGCGGGCCCCTGAGGTACGACATCACCCAGCGCGTCTCGAACACCACCGGCCGGTCATCGTGAACATTGTTCATCAGGAACACACGCGAGCCGAGCGCCGAGAGCGCCGCATCGATCCCCGCCCGGTCGAACGCGGCGCCCGCCCCGGCCGCCGCCCCCTCCAGCCCGTCGAGCACCCGGGCCTTATCGCGCTCGGTCTGAAGTCGCCCGATGAACCACGTCCCCGCGTTGGCCAGCCCCTTGTAGTCAAGGTCGACCGGGTTCTGCGTCGCGAGCACCACGCCGAAGCCGAAGGCGCGGGCCTGCTTCATCAGCGTCAATAGCGGCTGCTTGCTAGGCGGGTTCGCCACGGGCGGGAAGTACCCCGCGATCTCGTCCATGTACAGCAGAGCCCGAAGGCTCGTCGTCCCCGACTGCGTGCGAACCCACGCGAGCGTCTGGTTCAAGAGCAGCGAAACAAAGAACATCCGCTCCGCATCGGAAAGGTGCGCGATCGAGAAGATCGCCACCCGCGGCTTGCCCGCGGGCGTGTACAGCAGCGTGCCGACATCCAGAGCCGCCCCCTCGGTCCAGCGCGAAAACCCGGGCGAGGCCACGAGGTTGTTCACCGACATCGCCAGCGCAAAGCGGTCCTTGGCTGGGAAAAAGGTCTCGACCTCCATTACGCCGATCCGGCTCACGGGGGGCTGCTGGATGCGCTGGATGATCGACGCGAGGTCAAGGCCCTCCCCCTTGCTCCACGCGTCGGAGAAGATCGTCGAGAGCAGGATGTGCTCGCGGCTCTGCAGAGGATCGGCATCGACCCCCAGCAGCCCGAGCAGGCTCGTCACCGTGCTGGTGATGCGCTCGCGGAAGAGCTCGGTGTCTTCGGTCAGATCCTCACCGGGCGCATCGAACGACTTGAGCACCGAGACGGGCAGGCCCGCGTTCGACCCGGGCGTGTAGATCGCAAACTCGGCAGCGCTCTTGAGCCTGGCGATCCGCTCGCCATCCTGGCCCCACTCCGCCAGCCCGCGCTTCCAAAGGTCGGCCTGCTGCTGGGCAAAGATGTCGGGCTCGACACCCTTGCGGCGAGCATCATCCTCGTTGATCCAGGGACGAAAGTCGGCCGGCGCAAGGTCGGGGAACGTGAGCAGCAGGTTGGCCAGATCGCCCTTGGGATCGATCACGATGGCCGGAACTCCATCCAGCAAGGCCTCTTCGAGCAGCGCCAGGCACAGCCCGGTCTTGCCCGAACCGGTCATCCCGACGCACACAGCGTGGGTCACCAGGTCCTTGGCGTCATAGAGGACCAGTTGGTCCAGGCGCTGCCGGGCGGGCAGGTCGTAGGCCCTGCCCAGGTAGAAGACACCGAGCTTCTCGAAGTCCGTGGTTGACATGGAGTGATCCGATTCGATGCATCGCACACCGGTGAGGCCGCCGGTACTGGTAGGTCATCGTAACCGGCGCGGGTGGTGCTCCGCCTGAGCCGGGGATGGCATGCGCATCCCCGGCCGTTCCACGCATCAGAACTACACCCTAGGTTGTCGGCGAGCGCGCCTCTTGATTGACGGGCCAGCCCGCCCGCACCGATGCATGCACTGAAGTTTGCGGTAGACCGACAGGTGGCGAAAGGAACCGTTCATGTTGACCAGGACGTCGCATGCCGGCCCGCGACCCGATGCTGCGGAGCGCGGCGGCGATGGTGCTTCGGGGACGCTGCGGTGGTGGCTGCGTGGCTCCTTCATCGCCGGTGGGCTGATCATGGCGGTGATCGCCGCGGTGACCTGGCTCTCGTGGACCTGGGTCGACGAGGCGATCAACCTGCGCGGCCCGCTGGCGACCGCGCGGGGAGAGATCGAGCGTCTCGACGAGGTGCTGACGATGTCGGCCCGGATGTACGTCGCCACCGGCGATGAGTCCTGGCGCGCGCGATATGAGAACAACGTCGCCGACCTGGATGTGGCCATCGCCAAGGCCAGGTCGCTATCGGTGAACATGCTCGGCAGCGACCTGGTGCGGACCACCGAGGTCGCCAACAAGCGGCTGGTCGACATGGAGATGGAGAGCTTCCGTCTCCGCGGCGAGGGAGACGTCGCCGCCGCGGCGCTGGTTCTCGACTCGCCGGACTACGCCCGCAACAAGGCCGAGTACGCGGCGGGGATGAGCCAGCTGTGGGCCTCGATGAACGCGACGGCCAACGCCCGGATCCGGTACATCGGCATCGCCGTGGGCGGCGCCTCGGTCGTCGGGCTCATGGCCCTTGGCACGATCTTTGTCGCCGGCCGCGCGGTCAAGAAGCGTCTCTGGATCGAGCAATCCGCGTCCATGGCGGGCCGCTTCGAGACCCACGGCCGCAACTGGGGAGCCGTCGGCCTCGCCTCCGCCGTGCTGCTGTGCGGGCTCACGGCCTCCGCCATCGCGGGCTACCTGGTCCGCCGCGAGGTCACCGAAGTCAACCGCGGCGAGTTCGACCGGCGCTCCGACCGCGTCGCCGGCGAGGCCCAGCGAAGGCTCAAGCTCCTTTCAACCTCGCTCCGCGGGGCACGTGCGCTCTTCGCGGCCAGCGAGATGGTCACCGCACAAGAGTTCGCGACGTTCGTGGGCAGCCGTGGGCTCGAGTCCGATCTGCCCGGTGTGATCGCCACGGCCTACGCCCAGGTCATCAGGCCGGGTTCCGGCGGAGACGCCTCATACACGCTGCAGTTCGTCGAGCCCGCGACGGACGCCCTGGGCAACATCGGGTGCGACCTGGCGCACATCGATGTGCTGCGCGAGGTCGTGGACCGCGCGGCCATGTCGGGGGAGGCCGCGACCAGCGCCCGCTTCGGTGCCGCGCAGGGCGGATCGCCGAGATTCGCCTTCGCCGTCCCGGTCTACCAACCCGGGACCAGACCGGTCGCGGCGCCCGCGCGGGCCGCGGCTCTCCAGGGTGCCCTGCTCGCGGTGATCGACCCCGACCGGTTCTTCGACAAAGTCACCGCGACCGAATCAGGCACCATCGACTTCGAGATCTTCGATGGCGAACACGTCGAGGCCGATACGCTGCTCTACGACGCGGATGGGAGCATGTCCCCTCGCGCCTCCGCCGTCGCCGCACCGGCGCACGCCGACCAGACGCTGTCTCGAACCACCAGCCTCGACGCCGGGGGAAGGCAATGGACATGCCGCGTCAGAGCCACGCCAGACTTCAGGCATCGATCCAACCTGGCGCTCCCCTGGGCCACCGCGACGAGCGGCGCGCTCCTCAGCGCCGCCCTGGCGGGCATCGTCTTCATGCTCGCCAACGGCCGCGAGCGTGCCCTCCGCCTGGCCGAACAGATCACCGCGAAGGTGCGACGCCTGGCGATGGTCGCCGAGCGGATCACCAGCGCCGTGATCATCACCGATGCGAGCCGCAGAATCGTCTGGGTCAACGAGGGGTTCACTCGCATGACCGGGTACACCAGGGAAGAAGCCCTCGGACAGCTCCCCGAGGCGCTGCTGCACTGCCCGCATTCGGACCCCGGCACCGTCGAGGCGATGGACGACGCCTTGGCGACTGGCGTCGGGTTCCAGGGCCAGATCCTGAACCATGACCGTGATGGCAACGAGTTCTGGGCCGAGGTCGACGCCCAGCCCATCCGCGAGGCCGACGGATCGCTCGGCGGCTTCGTCGTGGTCAAGTCCGACATCACCGAGCGCCTCCGGGCCGCCGATGCGCTCGTCCAGGCCCGCAAGGACGCCGAGACGGCGTCGGATGCCAAGACCTGCTTTCTCGCGAGCATGAGCCACGAGATCCGCACGCCCCTCAACGGGATCATCGGCTTTGCCGACCTGCTCCGCCGCGGGGCTGACGGCGGCGATGCCGGCCTGCGCGCCGAATGGGTCGGCATCATCCACACCAGCGGGACGCACCTGCTGGCCCTCGTCAACGATGTGCTGGACCTCTCCAAGATGGACGCCGAGAAGCTCGACATCGCCATGGCACCCTGCAGCCCCAGGCGCGCGATCCTCGATTCGGTGGCCCTGATCCGGTCCCGCGCGCTCGAACGCGGGATCGTGCTCGAAGCGCACTTCGATCCATCCCTCCCCGAGGTCGTGCGCTGCGATGCGATGCGCATCCGCCAGATCGTGATGAACCTGGTGAGCAACGCGGTCAAGTTCACGGAGGCAGGATCGGTCAGCATCACCGCCAGCGCTTCCCGCTCCGCTCTGGGGCCCAGGCTCAAGATCGTCGTCGCGGATACCGGAGTGGGAATGACCGGCGAGCAGATGCAGCGCCTCTTCGCCCCTTTCCAGCAGGCCGACCGGACCATCGCGGGCAAGTTCGGCGGCACCGGGCTGGGTCTGGCGATCAGCCGCCAGCTCGCGCGAAGAATGGCAGGCGACATCACGGTGGCCAGCACGCCCGGGAAAGGCAGCACGTTCACGGTCGAGATTCAGGCCGCCGAACTCCTCCACGGCGATGAGGCCCACCACATCGCGGCCGATGAAGAGGGCACCGCCGAAAGTGAGCGCCCCTTGGAAGGACGCTCCGTGCTCGTCGCCGATGACGTCGAGGCCAACCGAAAGGTCTGTACCATCTTCCTCGAGCGGGCTGGCGCGCTGGTCACGAGCGCCGCGGACGGTCGAGAGGCCGTCGATGCGTGCGCCGCTCGGGATTTCGACCTCGTCCTGATGGATGTCCAGATGCCCGAGCTGAGCGGGCTGCTGGCGACGCGGGCGATCCGTCTCGCCGGCGGAAAGATGCCCATCCTGGCCCTCTCGGCCTTCTCATCCAGCGGCGATCGCGCCGATTGCCTCGCCGCGGGCATGAACGACTACCTCACCAAGCCCATCGACCCCACGCTGCTCGTGCGGACATCAGCGCGGTGGATCCGCAGGTTCTCAAGCGCCCGAGCGGCCGCGAGCGCAACCCCAGACATCACTGTCGCGCCCGCCGATTCTCTGGCCGAGACCATCAGCGGATCGGCCGAGTTCGATGCGATCGCGCTCGAATGGCTGAACGGGCTGACAGAACGCCTCATCGCCGCCCGGGAGGCCCTGGCACGCGGCGACACCGACACCGCGGCACGGATCGCTCACGCCATCAAGGGCTCGGGCGGGTCGCTCGGCCTCCCCGAGTTCACCGCGCCCGCCGCCGACCTGGTCAAGCACTCCAAGGAAGGACGCCTGGAAGAAGCATCCGCCAGCCTGATCAGCCTTCTGGAAATCCAACAGGCAGCACAGGAGCGAATGATCAGAAAGGCCGCCTGAGGAGGTCCCCGAGCCGGAACAGCACGCGGAAATGGGTAGTCCCGGACTTGAACCGGGAACCCCCGCATTTTCAATGCGGTGCTCTACCAATTGAGCTAACTACCCGTC
>JBIPMO010000176.1:0-6601 GCA_044369085.1 Phycisphaerales bacterium | reverse complement strand
CTCGCCGACCACGCGCTGCCGGACATGGACGGCATCGCGCTGGTCCACAAGGTCCGCGAGCAGGGCTACACCATCCCAATCGTCCTGATGACCGCCGAAAAGGATAAGGAGCTGCGCCTGGCCGCGATCGGCGCCGGTGCCAGCGAGATGCTCTACAAACCCATCGCCACCGACCTGCTCCATCGGGCCGTTGCCGAGTATCTCGCTCCCGATGAGGAGATCCTGGGAACCAACACGGTTCAGGCGAGCACCGAGCAGGGCAAGTTCTCGAACGACGACCTCTTGGCGTACGTGGAAGAACTGGGCGAGATTGCCCGGGTGCTGGGCGAGGCTCTGGAAAAAGGCGACACCGACTCCGCCCGTGCCCGCGTGCTCGAACTCACCTCAACCGCGTGCCAGTTCGGCTTCGAGGCCGTCGGAACGCAGGCCAGCGAGGTCCTCAGACTGCTCGAGACCGCCGGTGGCATTCAGCGCGCCGCCAGCGAACTTCGACTGCTCATCCGAATCTGCGAACGAGCCAAGGTGCCGTCGGGCGGCTAACCCCACCGCGATCAGACCGCCGCCGGTGTCCGCCCCGGCCCCTTGCCCGCGGCGACCAGAAGCAAGGTCAGGTCCGCCGGGCTCATGCCCTCCAGGCGGCCCGCCTGCCCGAATGTCTCGGGCCTGAAGCGCTCGAGGCAAGCGCGGGCTTCGGCCCGCAGACCCACCACGGTGCGATAGTCGATCCACGCCGGGATGCGCCGGTGCTCCATGTCCGACTGCCTCCTCGCCTCCGCTTGTTGTCGACGGATGTACCCCTCGTACTGCCGCTCGGCGAGCACGGTCAGCAGCACGCCGTCGTCCACATCGCTCACCCCGATGTGGAGCAGATCCCCTCGCAGCCGGGCCATGTCGTAGCCGGGCCGCTTCACGCGCTCGCGCAGGAACTCCCCGCCCGCACGTCCTGACTCGATCGCGGCCTGCACGGAAGCCAGGAGGTCGCGACGGCGCTCAAAGAGGCGCCAGCGCTCCTCCCCCACCGTTCCCCAGGCGCGGCCGAGCGGTGTCAGCCGGTCGGCGGTGTTGTCGGATCGCAGCAGCAGGCGATGTTCGGCGCGGCTCGTGAACATGCGGTAGGGCTCGACGGGTGTCCGCGTGACAAGGTCGTCCATCAGGACGCCGATGTACGCCGCATCACGCCCGAGCGTGACCGGCGGGTCGCCGCGCGACCACCGAACCGCGTTGACCCCGGCGATCAGCCCCTGGCCCGCGGCTTCTTCGTAGCCGCTGGTCCCATTGATCTGGCCGGCCAGAAACAGCCCGCCCACGGACTTGGTCATCCCCGTCGCATGGATCTGGTGCGGGCGGACCATGTCGTACTCGACGGCGTAGCCGTACTGCAGCACGCGGGCCCGGTCGCAGCCGGGCATCGAACGTACGATCTCATCCTGCACATCCCTGGGCAGGCTCGTCGAGATGCCGTTGCAGTAGATCCAGTCGGTCTCGTGGCTCTCTGGCTCGAGAAAGACGTGGTGGGACTCCCGGTCGCCGAAGCGAACCACCTTGTCCTCGATGCTCGGGCAGTACCTCGGCCCGGCCGACTCGATCTGTCCCGAGTACATCGGAGCGCGGTGCAGATTCGCCCGGATGCAGGCGTGCGCCCGTGCGTTGGTCTGCGTGATCCGGCACTCGACCTGTGGAAGGCGCGGGAACGGGCCTCCATCGGCGGCCGCGGCCGTCAGATCCGAGAACGGTGCCGGCGGGTCGTCGCCCGGCTGAGGCTCGAGGCTCTCCCAATCGATCGAGGCCCGCGCCAGCCGCGGCGGCGTCCCCGTTTTCAAGCGTCCGAGCTCGAAGCCAAGCTCGCGGAGCGATGCCGAGATGCCGACCGCCGCGGCTTCGCCGATGCGACCACCCTCGGATTTGGTCTCGCCGGTGTGCATCAGGCCGCGCATGAACGTGCCGGTGGTGAGCACGACGGCCCGTGCTCGCAGCACAAGCTCCGCGCCATCTCCGGTCTTCACGGCAACGCCCTCGACCGCGCCGTGGTCGACCAGAAGCGCCTCCACAGCCCCCGCGATCACCGTGATCTCGCAGCGCGATGCGATGAGCCGCCGGACCTCGCGGGCGTACGCGTGCTTGTCGCACTGGGCCCGCGGGCCGCGCACGGCCGGGCCCTTGCTCATGTTCAGAACCTTGAAGTGGATCCCCGTCGCATCCGTGACCAGCCCCATCAGCCCGCCCAGCGCATCGATCTCGCGGACGATCTGCCCCTTGGCGAGCCCGCCGATCGCGGGGTTGCACGACATGACCCCGATTCGCTCGGGATCGATCGTGACCAGCGCGCACCGCGCCCCCATGTTCGCGGCCGCCCACGCGGCCTCCACCCCCGCATGGCCGCCGCCGATCACGATGACCTCGAACTCTTCCGCCGCCTTCCTCATTCGACCAAACAATAGACCAACACAGCCCGGCATCAAGCCCGATGTTCCCGGGCCGATCCAGTACGATGACCCCGCGCTCGCGCCGCAGCGCACCCCCGATTCCGAACCGTGAACTCCGGCCGCCCGGCCGACCTGGATGACCGCCATGTCGCACATGTCCGAAACCCGCATCGAGAAAGACACGATGGGCCCGATGACCGTCCCGGGCGATGCCCTCTACGGCGCATCGACCCAGCGCGCGGTCGAGAACTTCCCCATCTCGGGCCGCCCGGTCCATCCGGCGATCATCAGCGCCTACGGGCACCTCAAGGCCGCCTGCGCCGATGTGAACCACGACCTCGGCCGCCTCAACGAGCGCAGGCACGCCCGGATCCGATCCGCCGCGCTCGAAGTCGCCGCCAACAAGCACGACCGCCATTTCCCTGTCGACATCTTCCAGACCGGCAGCGGCACCTCGACCAACATGAACGCCAATGAGGTCATCGCCAACCTCATCTGCCTGGCACTTTCCAAGCCCATCGGATCCTCCAAGGATGCCTCCTACATCGGCGATGCCAAAGCGGGCGAGGGTGTCCACCCCAACGACCACGTCAACATGGGCCAGTCTTCCAACGACACCTTCCCGACGGCGATCCACCTCGCCGCGGCCATGTCTCTCCACCAGGAGCTGCTCCCCGCGCTCGAGCGCATCACGCGGCGCCTTGAAGAGCAGTCCATGCGCTGGGACAAGGTCATCAAGATCGGCCGAACGCACCTGCAGGATGCCACACCAATCCGCCTGGGCCAGGAGTTCAGCGGCTACGCCCAGCAGATGCGCTACGCCATGGAGCGGGCCCGCCGAGCCATCCATGTTCTTTGCGAGCTTCCCATCGGTGGCACCGCCGTCGGCACCGGGATCAACGCCCACGAAGAGTTCGGCCAGCGCGTCTGCCAGAGGCTCACCCAGGCGCTGGGCCTGCCATTCCGCGAGGCCGCGAACCACTTCGAGGCCCAGCACGCCAAGGACGCCGTCGTCGAGACCTCGGGCCACCTGAAGACCATCGCCGTCTCGCTCTCCAAGATCGCCTGCGATATCCGCCTGATGGGCTGCGGGCCACGCTGCGGCATCGGGGAACTCAAGATCCCCGCCGTCCAGCCAGGCTCGTCGATCATGCCCGGCAAGGTGAACCCCGTGATCATCGAGGCCGCGCTGATGGTCTGCTGCAAGGTGATCGGCAACGATGCGACCGTCACCGCCGCGGGTTTGGGCGGGATCGGCGGCATCCTCGACCTGCACGTTGCCATGCCCGTCATGGCCGAGGCGGTGCTGGAGAGCGCTCACCTGCTCGCCCGCGCCTGCGAGGTCTTCGAATCGAAGCTGCTCGCGAACCTCGAGCCCGATGAGGAGCGCTGCAAGGCTCTGATTGAAGGCTCGCTCGCGATGTGCACCAGCCTGGTCCCCGCCATCGGCTACGACAAGTCGGCCGCGCTCGCGAAGGATGCCTTCAAGCAGGGCAAGACGGTGCGTCAACTCGCTCTGGAGCAGAAGCTGCTTCCGGAAGACGAACTGAACAAGCTGCTGGACCCCTGGAGCATGACCCTTCCGGGCGGCGAGGGGGCGGCGGGGGGCTGAGCTCGAATCTGGCTACAGCCTCACGCGGTCCGCGGCCGTCACCAGTTCACGCACGCGCGCGGGGTCAGGCGGGTTCATCCACTCGCCGCGGACCTTGTACCACGACCCGATGATCACGGCGTCGGCGTATTCGAACAGCTCTCGCAGCGTTTCGGGGGTCGCGCCGCTGCCGACGGCGACCGGCAGCTTCGTGGCCGTGCGCGTCTTGCGCAGGTCCTCAAGGCTTGTCGCGCGGCCCGTCGATGTACCCGTCACCACCAGCCCATCGGCCCCGAAGAACTCGGCGTTCTTGGCCATCTCGCCGATGTCCACATCCGCGGTGATCGCGTGGGAGCTGTGCTTCTTCTTCACATCCGCCAGAACCTTCACCTTCGTCGCGCCGATCGCCCGCCGGAAACGGAGCAGCGCCCCGGCATCGGCCTCGGCCATCAGCCCTTCATCCGCGACGCTCGCGAAAACGAACCCCTCGGCCCGGATGAAATCGAGCCCCACCGCGTGGGCGATGGACAGCGCTGCCCGGTTCGCCCCCGCGAGCACCTGGATCCCCAGCGGCACCTTGACCGCCTCGCGCACCGCATCGGCGACCACCGTCATCGACGCCACGATCTCGGGCCCCACATCCCGCAGCATGTACGGCGCATCGTTCATGTTCTCGATGATCAGTGCATCGAACCCGGCCTCGGCCAGCAGCCACGCTTCTTCGACGGCGCGCCCGGCGATGACGTTCACAGGCTCGGTGTTCCGGGGCGTCCCCGGCAGCGCGCCGACGTGGATCATCCCCACCAGAGCCTTGCTCGCACCGAAGATGTCGACCGCGATTGCCATGACCGGCCCTCATCCTTCCCAACGACACGCCAGCGACACCTCGCCGCCGCGAGTTCAAACTGTGCCACGAACATCCGGCGAACGCCCGATGCACCCGGACCCGCGGCAGCACAAGATACACGCCATCACCATCCTGCGTGTGCCGCGGCGCTACAGTCTTTCCATGCGCAGACTCGCCCTCGCCTTGATGCTGATGCTGCTCCCCGCCTGCCAGTCTTCCACGCAGCAGAGCGATGCCGCCGCCGCCGACCCGGCCGCAAGCTCAAAGGCGGCGCAGCCGAGCGAGAGCGCGGTCACACGCCAGCAGCTCCGCGAGATTCAGCAGCAGCGCCAGCGCGCGTATTGACCGCCGTTCGGGCGCAGCCAAGACCCGGGCCCTCAGGCCGACAGCCCGATCCACCGCGCCAGTGTTGCGAGCCGCTCACCCACCGAGTACTTCGGCGGGTTCTGCGCGTTGTGATGCAGCAGCACGAGCGTTACGTCATCCAGCGCCGCAGCGCCGCCGGTGAACGCCTTCAGACGATCCCGAACCGCGCTGATCACATCGCCCGGCTCCGTCCCGTTGAGTGAATCCAGCAGGCTCAGCAGCCCCGCCTCACCCAGTTCCCGCCCGGAAGGATCCCGCGCCTCGACCACCCCATCGGTCACCATCAGCACCATGTCCCCGCGCCGCAGCGGCAGAGCGATCTGCGAGTACGCGGTCGGCTCGATGATGCCCAGCGGCAGGTCCTGCGGAAGCGACTCATCCCCGCCCCCGCCGATCATGCGCGACTCGGTCACGTCATCGGTCGCGGAACTCTGGTCCACGGCCACCCACCGCCGCGATGAGGCGCGGCACAGCATCGCCCGCGGGTGGCCCGCGTTGACGAGCAGCAGGTGATCGCTCGGCGCGTGGTACGTCGCGAGCAGAGCGGTCGCGAAGTGCCCCTGCCCTCCCCCACCGCTCATCTGGAACGCCTCGTTCAACGAGCGCGCGAAGCGGCTCTGGTCCAGCGTGTTGATGTTCTTGCGCATCAGGCCGCGGAGCCCCACCGCGATCCGCGACACCTCCTCGCCGTGCCCGGAGACATCGGCCAGCGCCACCCGCGCGATCGTGCCCGCGGCGCACATCGAGACGTAGTGGATATCCCCGCCGCCCTTGCTCCCGCCGTAAGGCTCGCTGTGGACCCAGACATCCAGCCCCGGGGTCGACACCGATGTATCGATCCGCTCGTTGCCGCCCCAGATCTCCATGCAGGCCATCGCGTGCCCGCTCTGGACCGCTTCTGCCGATGGCTGCTTTGCTTCGCTCGCTATGGTGTGCATTTGCCTTGGATGCCGGGCACCGGTCGGGGTGACTCAGGCCCGTACGTCCCGCGAACAGCCGCGCTGCCATTGCTCTGTCGCAGCGTGACGCCCATAAACTGCCACCGATGAGCCCCCATAGCCCCGGCACCCACCTCACGCCCGATTACATCGCAGTGACCCGCGGCGATGCGCCCGCCGATCTCCTTCTGATCAACGCCAACCTGATCAATGTCTTCACGTGCGAGATCATTCCCGCGAGCGTGGCCGTTCACCACGGCCGGATCGCCGCGGTCCTTCCCCCGGGCAGAAGCCCGCCGGCGCGGAACGCCGTCGACCTTCGTGGGTCCTTCCTCGCGCCGGGCCTCATCGATGCCCACATGCACGTCGAGAGCACCATGCTCCCGCCGAGCGAGTTTGTGAAGCTCGCCGTCCCCCACGGCACCACCGGCGTCGT
>JBIPMO010000175.1:0-6604 GCA_044369085.1 Phycisphaerales bacterium | reverse complement strand
CGTGGGAAGGGGTGTGGAGCGATTTTGAGCGCCTGATCATGCCGGGTGTCACGCACTGGCAGCACCCGGGCTTCGCGGCCTTTTTCCCCTGCAACAACAGCGGGCCAGCGATCCTGGGCGAGCTGCTGTCGGCGGGGCTGGGCATCAACGGGTTCCTCTGGCAGTGTTCGCCCGCGATTACAGAGCTCGAGATGCGGGTCACCGACTGGCTGGGGCGGCTGATCGGGCTCCCTGATTCGTTCCTGTTTGGCGAAGCGGGTGCGCGGGCATCGGGCGGCGGTGTGATCCACGGGACGGCGAGCGAAGCCGTTCTGACCGCGTTGGTCGCAGCCCGCACCCGCGCTTTCTCCGATGGCGGCGCTGCGCCGCGGCTGGTCGCCTACACCTCGTCGCAGGCGCACTCATCGGTGATGAAGGCGGCGATGGTCAGCGGGCTCGGAAGAGAGAATCTGCACGTGGTCGAGGTCGATCCCACGCTCGCGATGGACGCGGCCGAACTCGGTCGCCGCGTGCGCCAGGATCGCGCGGGGGGCAGGACACCCTTTTTCGTCTGCGCCACGGTCGGCACGACGAGCACGGGGGCGATCGACCCGATCCGAACGATCGGCGAGATCGCGCGGGATCACGGCATGTGGATGCATGTCGATGCCGCGTACGCCGGTGCCGCGTGCATCTGCCCGGAGCACCGCGCGATGATCGACGGGGTGGAACTCGCCGATTCGTTCAACTTCAACCCGCACAAGTGGCTGCTGACGAACTTCGATTGCTCGGCGTTCTGGGTGCGGGACCGCGCCGCGCTCACCGCCGCGCTCTCGATCACCCCCGCCTACCTCCGCAACAAGGCCAGCGAATCCGGCGATGTCGTGGATTATCGCGACTGGCAGGTCCCGCTCGGCAGGCGCTTCCGTGCTCTGAAGCTGTGGTTCGTGCTCAGGCACTATGGCGCCGAGGGGCTCAGGCGCTATATCCGCGAGCACATCCGGCTGGCGGAGGTGTTCGAGGGGCTGGTGCGCGGCGATCAACGCTTCGAGCTCCCGACCCCGCGCTGCCTGTCGCTGGTCTGCTTCCGTCTCCGCGGCACCGACGAGGCGAACAGGCGGCTGCTGGAGCGCATCAACGCGAGCGGCCGGGTGTGGCTCATTGGAACGACAGTCCCTGTCGGAGAAGCGGGGGCCGATCAGTTTGTCCTGCGCATGGCGATCGGGTCCACGGGCGTGCAGGAAAGGCACATCCGCGGCACGTGGGAGGTTATTGCGCGAGCCGCAGGGGAGATCTGAGGCTCGCCGGTGCGGTGCGGGCACCACCCATCGGCAATGCCGGGGGATCGGTCAATCATGCGACGTCGGCGGCCGATAGCACATCAGGCACAGCGCTTTCGGAGGGCCCTCGTTGAATAGCGTCCTGACGAACATCCCGGAGATGCGCAGCATCCACCAGATGAACAAGGCCAGCCGCGCCATGTCCTCATCGATGGAGAAGCTCGCCACCGGCAAACGCATCAACCGGGCCTCGGACGACCCGTCGGGTCTGATCGCCGCCGATCACCTCTCCGGGCAGGCCAAGTCGATCCGAGCGGAGATCTCCAAGCTCGAGCGAGCGGTCTACCTCTCGAACGCTCGGGACGGTGCCGAGGCCGCCGTGGGCGACATGCTGCTCGACCTGCAGAGCATCATCGTGACCGCGGCCAGCACCGGCGCGACCACCAGGGAAGAACGCGAGGCGCTGCAGGTTCAGGCCGTCGAGACCGTCAAGGCGATCGACTTCGTATACAACACCAGCACGTTCGGGGGCATCAAGCTGCTCGAAGGGGGTTCGGCGCTGGGGCTCGCGTCTGTCACCGGGCCAGCCGGTGAAGACGGCCAGACCAAGACCTACTCCCTGCACGACATCGCCGGAGATCTGAACCTCGTCGATGGGAACATGGAGCTTGCTCAGCAGCTGGTCAACGCCGCTTCGGGCTCCATCACTCATTCGCGTGCCGAGCGTGGAGCGCTGGTCAAGAACCAGTTCGAGTCGCGGATCGATTCGCTCTACGTCGAGCTCGAGAACACCGTGGCCGCGGAGTCGATCATCCGTGACACGGATTACGCCGCGGAGGTGTCCAGCCTCGTGCGGTCGCAGGTGCTGCGCGAGGCCGCTCTGCAGATGACGCTGGTGGCCCGCGAGCACATGGCCAAATCGACCCTTGCGCTGCTTGGGTGAGCCGGTCGCCCGCATCACGAGCTGGTGTTTCTGCTCATGACACGACGATCTATCAAGCCTCGCTAGTGGGCCGGTTTGGTCGGGGCCGCGTGCGGCGCGCTGGAATGCTTCGATTCGGCGGCGGGATGATCGTCGTGAGGCTTTTCGTGGGCCTCTCGATGAGCTTTGGTCTGGGCTGGCGCTGGCGAGTGCTCGCCCGATGTGTCGCCGTGCGCGGGAGCATGCGCGGGGGCGTGAGGAGCGGCGTGGGCAGCGGGGGACGAGGCCGCTTCGTCGGCGTGCGAGGCTTTCCAGAGCACAAACGCCCAGAGGCACGCGGCGTTGAACACCGTGACCAGTGCGAACCACCCGATCAGGTCGCGCACTTCGACGGACACCGCTCGCAGCGGGGACGCGATCAGCCCGGCGGCCGCCATCGCCGGGCGAGAAAGCATCGCTGCAAGGCGTGTGGATAGCGGCGGTCCAGCAGGTGCGGCGGGGGCCGGTGCCACGCCGGGTGCGGGGTTGGCCTTTGCCTCGGGCGGGGCGTGAACGATCACGGGCGTTGCGACGGCAACTTCCGCCGCTGCAACCGCGGCGGGCACGGCAGATTCGGGCGCGGCCGCGGCCGGGGCGTGCTCTGGTTCCTGCGCGGCCTCCGGTGGTGTGGCAGCGTCGAGGTCGGTCGCCGGGGATGCGACTGCCGCCAGCGGCTCGTCGCCGCTCGTCGCGGCCGGGGCGGCCGGGGGGGCGGGCTGTTCGGCGATGGCCGCTGATCGACCGGTGCCGAACATGGCCTCGACAACATCGGCGCCCGCCTGGTCCACCAGGTCTGCGGGTGAGACCGCTGCGGGTGCGGCTTCAGGCGTGGCAGTCGCGGTCGGATCGACGGTCGAAGCGGGAGATGTCGAGACCGCACCGGTCGCGTCGGCGAGCGGTGCCTCGTCGGTTACCGCGGGTTCGATGGAAGCCTCGGCCGCAGCATCGGCCGGCTGTGATTCTGCTGCCGGTGCAACAACCGGCTGGGCTGCTTCATCCTCAACGAGGGCCTGGGCGTGATCGATCGTGGGAGCGGATGTCGGTGCGGCGGGCTCGGTTTCCAGAGCCTGCACGATCGACTCCGCTTTGGCTTTGGCATCTTCGATCGCCGATTCGATCGACTCCTCGAGCTCACCGGTCGGGTCGGGGAGTGTCTGGTCGTCGGCGAGGGCCTGCGGAATCGTGGTGCTCTCATCGGCGGCGCGCCGGGCCGCTCGCCGAGCTTCGATGGCCTCGGGGGTGGTCGAGGAGATGATCCGTCGGGCTTGGACGCTCGCGGTCTCGACGCGCGACAGCAGGCTCTCGACGCGTTGTTCGAGGGCCTCGACGGCGGAGGCATCGTCGGCCGACGCCTGGGGTTGCTGGGCGACCTGGGTCATCTTCTTGGCCAAGAGTCCGGACCGCCGGATCATCGGCGGAGAGGGGCTCCGACTCAAGCCCACGCCCGGAAAGCGAGGGGCCAGTCCGGTAATCGGCTGTTCAGGGCCGACACCGCGCTCGACGGCGGGAATCCGCTCGTCGGTCTCAGCGGGTAGAACTCCAGGGATGCATTGCCTCTACTTCCCCGACCTCGGCACCTCGGACACGCTTCTGATCGAGGGCGACGAGGCTCGGCACGCCGTCAAGTCAAAGCGGCTGGCGGCGGGGGACCTGCTCCGCGTGCTCGACGGGCGTGGAACCGTGGCCGTCGCTCGCGTCACGGACACGCGTGGGCGGCTGGGTCTGACGATCGAGCAGCGCGAGGTCGCCGACCACGTCCGGCCCGCGGTGCATGTCATGAGCGCGACGCCGAAGGGGCCGCGCGTCGAGGAACTTGTCGAGGGGCTTGTGCAGGCCGGTGCGGCATCGTGGTCGGCGATGCAGACAAAGCTGGGCGTCGTTGATCCGCGCGAGAGCAAGCTATCCCGGCTTGACCGGATCGCCGTCGAATCCGCCAAGCAGGCCCAGCGGCCCTGGCTGATGACGCTCGGCGACAAAGTGACCTTCGAGCAGGCGCTCCGCCCCGAGGCGGGGACGGCCATCGTGCTGGCCGATGTGTCCGGTGGTTCGTATCTACGCACGGGTGCACCCGCGGTCCGCCTGCTCGTCGGTCCGGAGGGCGGTTTCGTGCCCGCGGAGCTCGACGCGGCCCGCGCTGCGGGGGCGAAGATCGTGAACTTTGGCCCGCACGTGTTGCGCATCGAGACCGCGTGCGCGGTCGCCGCAGGGGTGATCCTTGCCGTCGAGCACGGTGCAGGCTTGGCGTGAGGGCCGCGGCCAAGACCTTTCTGGCTCACTCCCCCGGCATCGGCTTGCGCAGCAGTGTGTAGAGCGCGAATAGGTCATCCTCGCCGCCGGCATCCTTGGTGGGGTAGCCAAGTGTCTGGAAGATCTGCCGGGCCATCGAGTCATCGCTGGCATCGAACGCGAGCACCTGGAACCCGCCCGCCTGCCACATCTCGCGCGTGAACGGGCTGCGGCCATCGGACCAGGGCTTGTACGGCTCGTTATCGCGCGACAGCCTGGGCGAGAGGTTGTAGACCATCACGTAGCCGCCCGGCTTGAGCGCATCGAAGAGCGCCTTGATGAACGCGGGCCCGTCGACGCCGAGCTTGACCAGTTGCCGCTCGTCCGCCTCGCGAGCGGGGTTGATGTACCCGTTCTTCAGCGTGTTCTTGCTGATGATGAGGTCAAAGCCCTGGTCTCCTGCCGCCGCCTTGACTGCTTTGGCAATCTGCTCGTCGCCGGGCCACGAACCGTGGATGATCGTGATGCTCCCGTGATCGGTGCCCGCATCGGCGGTGCATTTCACCGTGCCCACATCCCCGGGGTCGCGGTAGAACGCCCCGAGCCGTGCATCGATGTCGACACCCACCGCGTGCGCCCCGCGCAGAGCCATCAGTCGCAGCTGCCCGATGTTGCCGTAGCCGAAGTCCAGAACGCGAGACCCGGCGAGCGACATGTTCACACGCCCGGTGGTGTTCGCCAGGATGTCCAGCGGGCGGGCGTAGATCAGCGGCGAGCCGTAGCCCGTGTTGTAGTAGAAGTCCTCGTCCAGCGCCCGCCGCTGCAGGTTCGTGCGCTCTGCTTCGGGAAGCGCTGCCGCCTGCTCGGGCGTCAGCCAGGCCCGCGCTGCGGGGTTGACGAACACCTCGCGCGACTCCTGAGGCTCAAGCGCCTGCGCCGCGGCGAGCAGCCCGCGGGCCATGTCCGAACGATGCATGCTCATGATCTTCTCGGCGTCCGCCCGGATCTTCGCAACGCCCCGCAGCGGCGGCTGCTCGACGGGCTGCTCCGCGGGGGCCTTCTCCGCGGCGGGCTCCTGCGCGGGGGGAGCGGCGGCCGGGGCGGGCTCGGATGCGGGCTTCGCAGCGGCGGGATTCGCATCCTGAGCGATCGCGGCTGGAACGAGCGCGAGCATCTGGAACGCCAGCAGCAGGATTGGTCGCTTCATCGGTGGCTCCGTTGCATGTTGATGATACGGGCTTGCTCGTTATCCTTCCCCGCATGGCTGATCGTGTCGAACGCATCCTGATCGATCGTGCTCGGATCGCTGCGCGTGTGCGCGAGATGGGCCGCGAGCTTTCCGCCGCTCTGGAGGCCGAACTCGCCCGCGAGGGGGCCAGCGCTGCATCTCACGCCGACCGGATCGTCCTGATGCCGATCCTCACGGGGTCGATCGTGTTTACCGCCGACCTCATCCGCGAGATGCCGATCAAGCTCTCGATGCGCGTGGTCGCCGTCAGCAGCTACCCGGGGACGGCCACCGCCTCCAAGGGGGCCCTGCTCCGCGGCGCCATGCCCGCCGACCTGGGCGGGCGGCATGTCGTGGTCATCGATGACATCCTTGATTCGGGCCAGACCCTCGGCCTCATCCGCGATCTGGTGCTCGAGCAGAAGCCCGCTTCCCTCCGCATCGTCGTCATGCTGGACAAGAAGGTGACACGCAAGACCCAGGTCAAGGCCGACCTGTTCGGCTTTGAGATCCCCGATGAGTTTGTCGTGGGCTATGGCCTTGACTACGACGGTTACTACCGCAACCTGCCCGAGGTCGCGGTCCTGAAAGTTGACTAGCGAGCCACGGGCATCGGCCCATCACCCCTCGTACAGCGTGCACACGGCCCCGGCGGGGTCCTGGATGATGCAGGTCCGGGACTTGCCCTTGGTGCCCTTGACCGGGCCCAGGGTCTTTCCGCCGAGTGATTGCACCGCGGCCAGAGCGACATCCATATCAGCGACCGTGATGTACACCATCCACACCGCCGGGATGCCCGCGTTCACGCCCCGGCTGTGGCACACCCCGGCGACGGGCGTATCGCTCGGCCCGAGCATGTTGTAGTCGGCGTAGCCACCCATATCGACGGGCTGCGGCTTCCACCCGACGACCTGCGCGTAGAAGTCTCGG
>JBIPMO010000174.1:0-6624 GCA_044369085.1 Phycisphaerales bacterium | reverse complement strand
GTGGGCGTCTGACCGCCCTTACAGCCCGATTCCTGTCAAACCGGAATCTGTGCGCCGGGCGCGCTGTGGAGCGATGTGTTATCTCTATGTCACCCTTCCGTGCCGTGAACCCCCGCGCATGATGAGCCTCGCACAGTCATCGTTTTCTGCGTTCGACTGGGTCGTCCTGGCCTTGTACTTCGCTTTGCTGGTCGCCAGCGGGGTGTGGCTCTCCAAACGCCAGAAGGGCACCGAGGACTATTTCCTCGCGGGCCGCAAGATGCCCGTGTGGGCGGTGGCGATCAGCGTTCTGGCGACGAGCCTGTCGGCGGCGACGTTCCTGGGTGCTCCCCAGCAGGCGTTCGCGGGCAACCTCGCGTACATCAGCGCGAACCTGGGCGTGATCATCGCCACCATCATCGTGGCGGCGTTCTTCATCCCGGCCTTCTACCGCCAGAACGTCACCACTGTGTACGAGCTGCTCGACCATCGGTTCGGCCCGGCCGCCAAACTCGCCGGGTCGTGGGCCTTCATGATCGGGCGCATCTTTGCGAGCGGGGCCCGCATCTACATCGCCGCCAACGCTCTCGCGTTCGCGATCTTTGGCGATTTCGACCCCAATCATCTGCTGATCGCGGTCGCTCTGCTCACGGTCGCGGGCGTGGTCTACACCATCGGCGGCGGGATCGAGACCGTCATCTGGACCGATGTCGTGCAGACGGCGGTCTTCGTGGTCGCGGTGGGGGCGGTGATCGGGGTCATTCTCTGGAAGATCCCCGCCGACATGGGCCAGATCATCGGGGCGCTCGCGCATCCCGGTCCGGGCGAGGCCTCGAAGATGGTCGTGGTCGACCTGTCAACCGATCTCTCGAAGCCATTCACCCTGTGGACCGCGCTGACGGGGCTGATGCTGCTCAACCTCGCCGCGCTCGGCACCGATCACGACCTGGTCCAGCGCATGCTGACCTGCCGCAGCGCGTGGCAGGGGGCCAAGTCGGTCATTCTGTCAACGATCATCAGCATCCCGGTCGTGACGATGTTCATGATCGTCGGGCTGCTGCTCTGGGTCTTCTACTCGCGCCCGGACCTGATGGGGTCGGCCGCGCCCGAGGCTCTGCCGACCGCCGATGCTTCGCGGAGGGTGTTCCTGCATTTCATCACCACCGAGCTGCCACCGGGCATGTCCGGGCTGATGATCGCCGGGCTCTTCGCTGTCGGGCTGGGGTCGCTGGATTCCGCGCTCAACGCCATGAGCGCCACGTTCGTGAACGATGTCTATCGCCCATCCCGGCCCGGACGTTCCGACGGGCACTACCTGAAGGTCGGCCGCTGGGGCGTGGTGGTGGCGGCGCTGCTGCTTGGCGCGTTCGCCGCGTTCTGCGTCTTCTGGCAGGAGAAGAACGGCCAGACGTTCATCGAGCTTGCGCTGGGAGTGATGACGTACGCCTACTCGGGGTTGCTCGGGGTCTTCCTCTGCGCCCTGTTCACCCGTCGGGGAACATCGGCCTCGGCCGTGGCCGCTCTGGTCATTGGGTTTCTGGTCACCCTCGCGATGGAGCCTGCCCTGGTGAAATGGGTGGATGGCGACGCCGATGCTCTGCCGCAGTGGCTTGAATGGGTCGAAACCCTGGCCATGCCTTGGCGCATGACGGCCGCAACGGCCGCGGCGTTTCTGGTCGCGGTTTCTCGCCCGTCTCGGCGGCGGTGACCATGTTGGTCTGGCGTTGAGGATGGCCGTCGAACCTCCGACAAGAACCTGCCAGTTTTCCTGCCGGAACCTGATCGCTCGCGCATCCACGTTTGCCACGGGCGGGTACAGGAGCGTCCCCATGCGACCGGCGACTTTTGGCATCAACCACCATCTGGCGACCTGCCTCCTCGGCCTGGCGGGCGTGTCGGCCGCGGCGCACGCGGGGGACTGCGCGTTCAACATCACCGAGGAAGTCACCTTCACCGGCACCCTGCCCGATGCCGGGCTGCTCGTGAACAGCACGCTGGGCGATGTCACGATCACGGCCGATCCCAGCGCCACCACTCTCAAGGCCGTTGCGAAGAAGCACGCCGGAGCGGATACCGAAGAAAAGGCTCGCCAGATCCTCGCTCGCATGACTCCCCGTATCGAGCCATCCAAGGGCAGTGATTCTCCGTTCACGCTGGATTCCGGCTTTGAGAAGCAAAGCTCGTTCTCCGTCCACAATGGCAACGTCTCGATGTCGGTCGATTGGGTGATCACCGTGCCGACGAACGCTCGGATCAACATCGATTGCTCGCTCGGTGATGTCGAGGTCAAAGGCACGGCTGCCGGGGTCACCATCGATGCTTCCCTGGGCGATGTAACGGTGGAGGCGAGCGGCAAACTGGAAATCGAGGCCTCCCTCGGAGATGTCAATGTCCGCGTGCTGGGCTCTCCGGCTCCGCTGGAAGTCCGGTCTTCCATGGGCGATGTGGAGATCACGACGCCCGCCAGCGGCTGGGGCAAGATCCATGCCGCCACGACCCAAGGCGAGGTGTCGTCCAGCAACTGGTCAGGGACCGCGCGCAAGTGGGTCTCGAACGATTCCAGCCTGCACGCCGAGTTCGATGGTGGTGGCCCGGCCATGAGCGTCAGCTCGAGCATGGGCGATGTCAGCATCAAGTTCGTCGATTGACCGGGTTGCGGGGTGCTGCGCGGCGGGCCCGAAAGGTCGGGCTTTCGAATCCCAAACAGGTACAGTCGCCCACCAAGGAGCAGCACCATGCGCCGCAGAGAACCCGCTCGCCGATCCGATCGCAACGACATGTCATCCACCCGCATCGGTCGCGCGCTGCTGCTGGCCCTGGCGGCCTCGCCCGTGGCGGCTTGCGCGAGCAGCACCGCCTTCGAGCGCGTCGCGCATGACACCCTGAGCACCCCCGCCGCGGGCCAGCGTCTGGAGATCCGCAACACGGTCGGCGATGTCACGCTTGTCGCGGATCCCGCCTCCACCGAGATCCGAGCCGAGGTGACGCTCAAGGGCAAGGGCAGCAGCCCCGCTCGTGCGGAAGATGCTCTGGACGACATTGATGTCTCGCTTCTGCCCGGCAACGCGGGCACGATCGTCGCACAAGCGACCCACCCCGACGGCGGCCACGGCAAGAACTACGAGGTGGCGTGGAAGATCACCGCGCCGCCCGCGATGATCATCGCCATCACCAACGATGTCGGCGACATCGATGTCGGCGGATTCACCTCGGGCCTTGTGATCACCAACGATGTCGGCGACATCACCATCCGGAATGTTTCTGGCGGAACCAAGGTCAGCACCGATGTCGGCGACATCGGTCTCACCGGCTCAGCACCTGTCGACGCCACCAGCGATGTCGGTGATGTCAACGTCACCGTTCTTCCCGGGAGCGTGGGACCCATCACTCTGGGTTCGGATGTCGGCACGATCACCCTCACCATGCCCGCTGTCGGTTGGGGAGAGGTCAACGCCAGCACCGGTACGGGCGACGCCCGGGTTTCGCTCGCGGGCATGATCGCCGAGCCCCTGCGAATAGATGACGATGAGTTCCGCGCCAAGCTCAACGATGGCACCGGCCCGAAGGTTCAGGCCAAGAGCGGCGTGGGCGATGTCAGCGTCAAGTTCTCCAAGGCCGGGCAGTAGCCCTTCCTCAACTGACCTCTCCGGTCGTGCGGGCGAAGCTGATCCCGCGCTCGGGCGGGAACCGCGCGAGCCCTTGGGCTCGCAGAAGCGGCGCGTGGTCCTTGATGTAGTGGTCAAGGCCCGAGCGCGTCGAGAAGAGGTACCTGGCTTCGACGCGGTGAGGGTCGGTGGCCGCGGGCCGGTCGAGCCGCACGATCATCACGCTGTGGGCGCCGCACGCGATCACCTGGTCGACATGCCCATCCTGCAGCCACGCGATGTACTCATCCATGGTCGCCTGGTCGGGGAAGGTCGCGGTGACGGTGTAGGCGATGGTCGGCATGCCGGAAGCCTAGGGCGCAACGGTGATGACCTGCTACCTTCCCGTCATGGGATGGTGGGTTACCGATCTTCTTGCGAGCAATCCGGCCCTGCTTGTCGCCCAGGTCGTCTGGGTGATCGGGTCGATCATTCTGCACGAGCTCGCCCATGGCTGGGCCGCGCTGCACGAGGGCGATGACACGCCGCGTGCCAGCGGGCACATGACTTGGAACCCGCTCGTGCACATGGGCGGGTTCAGCCTGCTGATGTTCGCGCTGTGCGGGATCGCCTGGGGGGCGATGCCGGTGAGCCCATCACGCTTTCGCCGCGGGCACACCAGCGACATCATCGTCTCGGCGGCAGGTCCGGCGATGAACCTGGTGCTCGCGGCGCTCTCGATCATCGCGGCGGCCCTGTGGATCAAGTACGCATCGGGCGTCGGTCAGCCTTTGTTCGATAACTTTCAGATCTTCTTCATCGCGGGCGGGTTCCTGAACATCTTCCTGGCGCTGTTCAACCTGCTGCCGGTGCCGCCGCTGGATGGGTCCAAGATCCTGGCGGGCTTCTCGCCCTGGTACCGCGGGCTGATCTCGCACCCCAACGCGCAGATCATCTCGATGATGCTGTTCCTGCTCGTGTTCATGAAGTTCAGCTCGCTGCTGATGAGCCCGGCGATGGAGCTGAGCGCCGCGGGCATTCGCGGGCTGGTGCAGTTGTTGCCTTGAACGAGCCCGGAGCGGAAGGCCCCGGGGCCGGTGTGAGGCGGCGATCTATTGTGCCTGTCGGATTGAGGACGAATGCTCATCCCCGGGCTTCGCGCCCGGGGCTCGTTCAATACCCCGCCGCGTGGCCGTCTTTCCTCGACTCTGATGCGCCGCAGTACACGCCCGTCTCCGGGTTGCGCATGATCGCCTGATAGCCGCCGTACGCGGAAGTGGGGGCGGGCTTCATGGTGTGGCCCCGGCGCTCAAGCTCCGCGATGGTCTCGGGCGGGAAGCCGGGTTCGAGGTTCAGCACACCGCCATCAGCCATCGGGGTCACGCTGCCCT
Organism: Phycisphaerales bacterium; assembly: GCA_044369085.1. Lineage (GTDB taxonomy): Bacteria > Planctomycetota > Phycisphaerae > Phycisphaerales > UBA1924 > JAEUIV01. The sequence goes on along the minus strand of JBIPMO010000174.1, from coordinate 1,670 downwards.
GCGGCTCGGTGGAGCCATCGTGGTGGATGCGCGGCGCATCGCCCGCCTGCTGGAGCGTCATGCCGAAGTCGATCAGGTTGATGACGATCTGGGCGTGGCCCTGCGGCTGCATCGCGCCGCCCATCACGCCGAAGCTCATCCAGGGCTTGCCATCCTTGGTGATGAAGGCGGGGATGATGGTGTGGAAGGGGCGCTTGCCCGGCGCGAGGGCGTTGGGGTGGTTGGGGTCCAGAGCGAACTGCTCGCCGCGGTCCTGGAGCATAAAGCCAAGCCCGGGCGGAGTCATCCCGCTGCCCATGCCGCGGTAGTTGGACTGGATGAGCGAGACCATCATGCCCGTGCTGTCGGCGATGGTGAGATAGATGGTGTCCGCGCCCGTCGGGATAGCGCCGGGCTCGACGGCCTTGGCCGCCTTGGCCATATCGATCTTGGCCCGGCGCAGCGAGGCGTAGTCGGCGCTGATCAGCGTCTGCACCGGGGACTTGAAGAAGACGGGGTCGGCGTAGTACCGGGCGCGGTCCTCGAAGGCGAGCTTCTTAGCTTCGACAAAAGTGTGCACGTGGTCCGCGCTGCCCCAACCCATCGAGCGAAGGTCGTAGCCCTCGAGGATCTTGAGGATCTGCAGCGCGGCGATGCCCTGCCCGTTGGGCGGGATCTCCCAGATGTCGTAGCCGCGGTAGTTGGCGCTGACAGGGTCGATCCACATGCCCTCGTGGGCGACAAAGTCGCTGGCGGCGAGCACGCCGCCCTGTTCCTTGATGTACTTCTCGATGACCTGGGGAACAGAGCCGGTGTAGAACGCGCCGCGGCCCTCGCGAGCGATGCGGCCGAGGGTGGCGGCGAGGCCCGGGTTCTTCCAGATCTCGCCCGCGGCCGGGGCGCGGCCGTCAACGGTGAACTGCTCGACAACCCCGGGGTGCTCGCGCAGACGACGCACCGAGGCCGACCACGCGCTGGCGATCACCGGCGACAGCGGAAACCCCTCGTTGGCGTAGCGGATGGCCGGGGCCAGGTTGATGGACATGTCGAGCCTGCCGAAGCGATCGTGCAGCGCGAACCATCCATCGACGCAGCCGGGCACGGTCACGGGGAGCGGGCCAAAGGCTGGGATCGCATCAAGGTTGCGCGACTTCACGAACTCGATGGTGAGCCCGGCGGGAGCGCGGCCCGACCCGTTGTAGCCGTGCAGCTTGCCCGTCGCGGGATCCCAGACAATGGCGAACAGATCTCCGCCGATGCCGCAGCCCGTGGGCTCCATGAGGCCCAGAGCCGCGTTGGCAGCAATGGCGGCATCCACCGCGCTTCCACCCTGCTTCATGATGTCCAGAGCGATCTGCGTGGCCAGCGGCTGGCTGGTGGCGGCCATCACGCGCGGGGCATAAACCTCGGGCCGCGTGGCTCGGGGGAGGTTCGGGGCGGGTTCGACAGCGAGCATGGCGGTGGTCAGGGCAAGGGCGGCGAGGGTGGTGGGGGGCATGGGATCAAGATATGTGAAGCTCTGGGGTGCGATGCGTCGCGGGCCGGTGATCGCTTGCGCGGACGCTGGGCGGAAAAACCGTACCAAAGCCGTACGAAAGGCCCTTTTGGCCCGTGTGGCAACTGTCGCTACGGCCGGGGACACCGACCGGTGGTCCGGGTGTCCGGCTGGCCGGCGTTGCAAGGGATACGTT
>JBIPMO010000173.1:0-6638 GCA_044369085.1 Phycisphaerales bacterium | reverse complement strand
CGCAAGAGTCCTGAGACCGCCGCCCACTCACGTGGGCGGAGTGTCAGGCACGCTCTTTATTCGAAGTCACACGGCTCCGAGGCTTCGGCCCCGGGGTCCGACAACGGATTTCAATTGAAGAGTTTGATCCTGGCTCAGATTGAACGCTGGCGGCGTGGCTAAAACATGCAAGTCCGGGGCACCGCAAGGTGCACCGGCGGAAGGGTGAGGAATATGTTCGAACGTGCCCCAAGGTGGGGGATAGGCGTGGGAAACTGCGCGTAATACCCCATGTGCTCTACGGAGGAAAGCTTCGGCGCCTCGGGAGCGGCGAACATCCTATCAGGTAGTTGGTGGGGTAATGGCCTACCAAGCCTACGACGGGTAGCAGGTGTGAGAGCACGGCCTGCCACATCGGGACTGAGACACTGCCCGGACTCCTACGGGAGGCTGCAGTAACGAATATTCCGCAATGCGCGAAAGCGTGACGGAGCGACGCCGCGTGCAGGATGAAGCGGCTTTGCCGTGTAAACTGCTGTCAGAAGCTACTAAAACTGAAGGGCTTCAGAGGAAGGGCCGGCTAATCCTGTGCCAGCAGCCGCGGTAATACAGGAGGCCCGAGCGTTAATCGGAATCACTGGGCTTAAAGGGTGCGTAGGCGGGCCCGCAAGTGCGTCGTGAAATCCCCCGGCTCAACCGGGGAACTGCGGCGCAGACTGCGGGTCTTGAGGAAGCTAGGGGCTGTCGGAACGCTCGGTGGAGCGGTGAAATGCGTTGAGATCGAGCGGAACGCCGAAGGTGAAGACAGGCAGCTGGGGCTTTCCTGACGCTGAGGCACGAAAGCGTGGGGATCAAACAGGATTAGATACCCTGGTAGTCCACGCTGTAAACGATGTGCACTAGATCGATGCAGGTCTGACCCTGTGTTGGTCGGAGAGAAATTGTTAAGTGCACCGCCTGGGAAGTACGGTCGCAAGGCTAAAACTCAAAGGAATTGACGGGGGCTCACACAAGCGGTGGAGCATGTTGCTTAATTCGAAGCAACGCGAAGAACCTTACCTGGGCTTGACATGCATGGATCAACCCCGTGAAAGCGGGGCCACAGTCGCAAGACCGGAACATGCACAGGTGCTGCATGGCTGTCGTCAGCTCGTGCTGTGAAGTGTCGGGTTAAGTCCCTTAACGAGCGCAACCCCTGTCGCTAGTTGCCAGCGAGTCATGTCGGGGACTCTAGCGAGACTGCCGGTGTCAAACCGGAGGAAGGTGGGGATGACGTCAAGTCCTCATGGCCCTTACGCCCAGGGTGGCAAACGTGCTACAATGCCGCGTACAGAGCGATGCAAGACCGCGAGGTGGAGCAAATCGCAAAAAGCGCGGCCCAGTTCAGATCGTAGTCTGCAACCCGACTACGTGAAGCCGGAATCGCTAGTAATCGGGGATCAGCCATGCCCCGGTGAATATGTTCCTGAGCCTTGTACACACCGCCCGTCAAGTCATGGGAGCCGGGAGCGCCCGAAGCCGCCACAACTCAGTGGTGTCCACGGCGAGCCTGGTGACTGGGACTAAGTCGTAACAAGGTAGCCGTAGGAGAACCTGCGGCTGGATCACCTCCTTTCTAAGGGATTCCTTAGACTGACCATCATTCCATCACAACCGATGAAATGCGGAGAGCAATCTCCAGTCAGAATAAGTCAGCACTTTCTCGTTTCGCCCTCCTTCACCGGAGGGTGGAGTAGCCGCGGCGGCAACGCCCGGCGATGCGTTCCCAACTGTCCTTTAATACACCCAACCCCCGTCGGCTTCGCGCCGGCGGGGGTTGTCGTTTTTGTGCCCATCAGATGCGCATCCAGGCCCACCAGGTTTCGGGTGCTTCCGCGGCCCGCTGCCGTCCCCGGAGCTGAAGCCCCGCGCCCGGTCCCGATCGTTATCGGCATCGCCTCCGCCCCACGCGCTGGTTCGGACGAAATACGTTTGGACCGTTCTCGCCCCGCTCGTTTGGATCAGCGACCGGGGTTCTTCCGCCAGCGAAAGGAGCCCGCATGGCCGCCGTGCTCGGATTGCGACTTGGGCCCGGGCACGACACCGGCGCTGCGCTCGTCTACGAGCACTCGGGCGAGCTCCGCTGCGTCGCGATCGCCGAAGAGCGGCTGTCCCGCCAGAAGTACTCGCGCGCGTTCCCCCAGCTCGCGATCGCCGCGTGCCTGAACGAGGCGGGCATCACGGCCCGCGAACTCGACGCGGTCGTCTTCGAAAAAGCAGTCTGGAACTACGGCGCAACCTGGTACGAGCAGGTTCCGGGCTCGCAGTGGCAGCACTGGACCGACCCGCTCGAGAAAGACTTCTTCGCGTCCATCGGGCGTGTGCCGTCCTACTACATCAACCACCACCTCGCCCACGCGGCGACCGTCTGGCACAACACCGACTGGCCGCTCGACGGCGAGCCCGGAGCGATGCTCGTCATCGATGGTCGCGGCAGCACCTGGGGTGACGGGCACACCGGCCCCGGTGGCCCCCTCCACACATTCGAGCGCTTCGAAGACGATCGCGGCGGGTTCCACATCGGTGATGCCAGGCGACTGAAGCGCATTGATCATCGCGCCGAAACGCAGAGCATCTTCCTGGGCCGGGGCCGAACGATCGAGCGCGTGGATGTGTCGCTTCGCAGCGGGATCGGCTTCTTCTACGCCTGGCTCACCCAGGCCGTCCTCGGATTCGGCCACATGCACGCGGGCAAGTCCATGGGGCTCGCGGCCTACGGCGATCCGTCGAGCCCGAGCTTCCCGCTCCTCCCCGCCTCCATCCTTCAGGGCATCGATACCGACCTGACGGAGACTCTGCTCGCCGAGTTCGACGGCGGGATGGCGTTCAGGCAGCGGACGCTCGAGCCCCCGACCGAACGCTACTTCGCTGACGCCGCGGCGTGGGGGCAGCGCGAGATGTCCCGGGCCGTGCTCCACCTCGCACGCCTCGCCGTCGAGCGCACCGGCGCGCGACGCCTCGGGTATGCCGGTGGTGTCGCGCTCAACGTCGTCTCCAACCGTGAGGTGCGCGATGAGCTTCTCGGCGGCGGCAAGATCGATGACATGTTCGTCCAGCCCGCCGCCAGCGACACCGGGCTTGCGCTCGGCGCTGCCCTCATCGGCTACTACAACATCCTCCAGCGCACCGCGCCTTTCCAGAAGAATCAGGTCTATCTCGGGCCGACGGCGTCGGCACGCGGCTGCACTGATTTCCTCCTCGACCGTGGCGGTGTTCTGCCCGACCAGTTGCTCGGGCGCACGGCGGACCTGCTGCTGGAGGGGAAGATCGTCGGCTGGTTCCAGGGACGCTCGGAGAACGGGCCGCGCGCCCTCGGGGCCCGCAGCCTCCTCTGCTGGCCCAGGCCCCAGTGGATGAAGGATCATCTGAACAACAAGGTCAAGCACCGCGAGCCGTTCCGCCCCTTCGCGCCGATTGTGCAGGTCGAGCACGCCTCCGAATCGTTCGATGCGGACTTCCCGGTGCCCTACATGCTCTTCAACACGAAGGTCAGGCCGAGCGCACGCGAGAAACTCCCCGCGGTGACCCACGCCGATGGCAGCGGCCGGCTCCAGACCGTGTCGAAGGAAGATGCTCCGCTGCTCCACGCCCTGCTCGCCGAGATCCGCCGGCGCGATGGGGTTGGTGTGCTCCTGAACACAAGCTTCAACGACAACGGCGAACCGATCGTCGAGACCGTCGAGCACGCGCACCGATGCTTCAGCGCCACCGCCATCGACGCGCTGGTCTGCGGGCAGGCGCTGCTCGAGAAGCCCGCGGCATCAGCGAATCCCAGTGACACGGCTCCGGCGCATTCGCGAGCCCCAGCCGTCCTGGCATCGCGCTAGCCTCGGACGCTTCCGAACCAGCCCGGCCGACGGGGCAACTCCGGGCCGGAGTCGCGCTCCTCCTCCTCGCCAGCACAAAGCGACGCGTTCATCGACCAGGGCTGTCGACTACGATGGCGCAGCCTTCGGTCGCACCGCGCCCGCGGCAGGAAAGGACCACCCGATGAACGCCGACTTCCTGATGAGCGACGAAGTCACCCGTGCCGCCAAGGACGTCCTCGCCGCCAAGGCACGCCTGCGCGACGCCATGACCCGGGCGACGCCAGAATCTGTCGAAGATTGCGACCTGCGCCGTCCTGATGGTTCTTCGGTCCGGCTCAGCGCCCTTTTCGCGGGCAAGCCCGACCTCATCCTGTGGCACAACATGGGCCGTTCGTGCGTCTATTGCACGCTCTGGGCCGACAGCCTCCGCGGCTACGCCGAGCATCTGGGCGACCGCGCTGCGCTGGCGCTGACTTCCGCGGACGAGCCAGCGGTCCTCAAAGAGTTCAGCGAGGCAAGGCGCTGGAACTTCCCCTGCGTCTCCGCTGCGGGCACCGCCTTCCTCAAGGCTTTGAAGATGCAGGGCGACGATGGCCCGTGGCCCGGCATCTCCGCCCTTCACAAGGAGCCCTCGGGGCGGATCGTTCGGACCGGCTACACATACTTCGGTCCCGGCGACGACTTCTGCCCGGTCTGGCCCGCTCTGGACCTGCTGCCGGGCGGTGCGGCGGGCTGGGCCCCCAAGTACTCCTACGGCCCGCACGTCACGAGCATCGGCGTCGAGCGCCACGGCTAAAGGTTCGTGTCGGCCGCGCCGGGGTTGTGCCGATGATTGACCATCACCCTTGAACATGCGCGTCCACTCGCGGGGAACTCTGTCCTGTGAACATCACCGCTCTGCTGGATCACTGGAAGATCAGCGACAACCCCTTCCGAGCCGAGGAGGCCCGGCACGATGCGGTGTTCCAGCGCCTGGACCCCGTCGCGATCACCCATCCGGACTTCGAGAAAGTGGTGGGGGACCTGTCGCGCCCGGGCGCTGCGATCGTGTTCGGGGAGAAGGGGTCGGGCAAGACGGCGATCCGCCTGCAGCTCGCCGAGCGCATCAGCCGCTTCAACGAGGCGAACCCCGAGGCCCGCGTGCTGCTGGTCGCGTACGACGATCTCAACCCGTTCCTGGACCGGCTGCTCGCGGTCGTGCGCCCCGCCAAGGGGGATGACCCGCGCGACACCAGAAAGAAACTCGCGCAGCTCCGGCTGACCGACCACCTCGACGGCGTGCTGAACGTCGCATCGACCCGCGTCGTCGACCTGATCCTGTCCGGCGATCCGGAGGCGGGGGGCGAGCCGGGCTGGAAGGCGCTGCGCCGCGCCTCGCCCGCTGTCCGCCGCGATGCGCAGGTCATCCAGGCGCTCTACGACCGCGCGGATTCGCACGAGTCGCGAGCCGGCGATCTTCGGCGCAAGGCCCGCGTGCCCGGCAACACGCACCGCCTGCTCTGGAAGTCGCTCGCGCTGCTGGGTTGGCTGCTGCCCGCCGCGGTGGCGGCCGGGGCCCTGGCCGTGCCGCGTGATGTGATCGGCCCGCGCCTGTGGCTCTGGATTCTGATCGGTGCCGGGGTGGTCTGGGCCTCGCTGCTGGCCAAGTGGTTCCTGTGGGATGCCTGGCTGACGCGGCACAAGGCCGCTCGACTCGTCCGTGCGCTCCGTGTCGTCGGGCGGCAGACCGACACGCTCGCGCGTGTGATCGAGCGGATCCCCCCCGCCGAGCGCGAGGGAGCATCGCTCCCCACCGACGATTCGGATGAGAAGCGATACACGCAGTTCGCCCGCCTGCGCCGAGTGCTCAGCGCCATCGGCTACCGCTCCATGGTCATTGTGATCGACCGCGTGGACGAGCCGACGTGCATCAGCGGAGATGCCGACAAGATGCGAACGGTCGTGTGGCCGCTGCTCTCCAACAAGTTCCTTCAGCAGGAGGCGGTGGGGGTCAAGATGCTGCTGCCTGTCGAGCTCCGCCACGAGCTGATGCGCGAGTCATCCGCGTTCTTCCAGGAAGCACGCCTGGACAAGCAGAACTTCATCGAGCGGCTGACCTGGACCGGATCGTCGCTCTACGACCTGTGCAACGCCAGGCTGCGAGCCTGCCGCGCCCCCGACGCGGGCAAGATCGAACTGACCGACCTTTTCGAGGACGATGTCACGCGGCAGGACCTGATCGATGCGCTGGACCAGATGCGCCAGCCGCGCGACGCCTTCAAGTTGCTCTACCAGTGCCTGGCCGAACACGCATCGAACGTGACCGAGCAGGCGGCGAAGATGCGGGTCCCCCGGCTGGTGCTCGAGACCGTTCGCAAGCAGCAGGCCGAGCGGCTCCAGATGCTGCAGCGCGGCTACCGCCCGGCGTGATGTCGGCTTCCAAGATTCGGCCATCGCATCGGTGGCCATGGCTGTATCGGACCACCGATCGATCGGGGAGCGTCCGGGCCATGTCTGGCAGGTTGGGTGGGATAGATCATGTTGCTGTTTGCAGCATCTTGTGGTCTTTTTCGTAGCCAAGGACCCGACCATGGGGTAGGTTCATGCTGCGGAAAGGCAGCATGCCGTGGTGTGCGTTGCTTCGGCTGGCCCTTCCGACTCGCCGTTTCAGGCTCGCGGCCCATATCGCGCGCCCGGCGAGGGGCCTCGGGTGTCTTCCCACTGGAGGATTCAGATGCAGCGTCGTTTCTCGATCGTGGCGGCTGGCCTGGCTGTTCTGGCCGGCCTTGCCATCGTTCATCCCGCGGCCGCTCAGGACCTCGGCCGTTCCAA
>JBIPMO010000172.1:0-6650 GCA_044369085.1 Phycisphaerales bacterium | reverse complement strand
GCGACGCACCACCGCGAACTGGCGGAGCTGAAGCAGGAGCAGGTGCACGCCTTCGGCAAGGACGGCGCGATCGCCTCGTGCAAGGGGTCGATGACGTGCGTGCTCGAGCCGGCCGATTGCGGCGGCGATGACGACGCGGAATGAAGGGTCTGAACTCGTGGGGGCCGCGGGGGCACGCGTTGTCGATGGGATTCGACGCGGGGGGTTCGTCTCCATCGCCGTGATTTGAGCATGTCAAAGCCGCTTGTGATCCAGTGCGAGGAGCTTGATGAGGCCGCGGCGGCGTGGCTCGGGGATCGGTGCGAGGTGCACAAACTCGGCGCGGATGAGCCGGGGTTTGATGCGTTGCTCGCGCGTGCCTCGGGCCTGGTGGTGCGGACGTACACGAAGGTGGACGGGGCGATGCTGGCTCGCGGGCCCGGGCTGAAGGTGGTCGGTCGTGCGGGCGTGGGGCTCGACAACATCGATGTGCCGGCGTGCAGGTCGCGGGGGGTCGAGGTGGTGCACACCCCTGATGCGAACACGCGGGCGGTGGTGGAACTGGCGACGGCGTTCATGCTCGATGCGCTGCGGCCGCGGGTGTTCCTCGACAAGCCGCTGGAGATGAAGGCGTGGCGCGCGCTGCGGGGCGAGCTGCTCGCGCCGAGGCAACTGGCGGACCTGACGCTCGGCATTCTGGGGATGGGCCGGGTGGGTACCTCGATGGCGCGGGTGGGGGCTGCGTTCAACATGCGGGTGATCTACAACGATCTGCGGCAGATCCCCGAATCGATGCGGCACGGGGCCGAGCCGGTGGAGGTGGGGGAACTGTTCTCGCGGAGCGATATTCTGACGGTGCACATCGATGACCGCGCGGAGAATCGGCACTTCATCGATGGTCGGCGGCTGCGGCTGCTGCCGCATGGGTGCGTGTTCATCAACGCGGCTCGGGGTTTCGTGGTTGACCCGGCGGCTCTGCGCGACTGGCTGATCTCCGATGGTTCGGCGCAGGCGGTCCTGGATGTGCACGAGCCCGAGCCCTTCGGGGCCGAGTACCCGCTGCTGGGGCTGAAGAACGCGCACCTGTCGCCGCATATCGGGGCGGCGACGGGCACGGCCCACCGGAACATGTCGTGGGTGGTGCGCGATGTGTGGCGCGTGCTGAGCGGGGAGCGGCCGGAGTTCCCAGCGCCGGCGGGGCGCTGACGGGATGAGCTCGAGCGACGGGCGTAGACTCTCGCCATGTTTGAGCTTCAGATCGAGTCCAGGTTCTCGGCCGCTCATGCGCTTCGGATCGGGGGGGCGCGCGAGCCGCTGCACGGGCATGACTTTCATGTGACGCTGACGGTGGGGGGAGAGACCCTGGATGCGGACGGGCTGCTCTGCGACTTCCACACGATCGAAGAGGCGCTGCAACTGATCACCGGGCGGTTTCATAACCGGTCACTGAACGAGACGCCGCCGTTTGACCGCGTGAACCCGACGGCGGAACTGGTGGCCAAGCACATCGCCGATGAACTCGGCGCGATGTTGCCCGCGGAGGTGAAGATCATCAGCGTGCGTCTGACCGAAGCGCCCGGGTGCGCGGCGGTGTACAGGCCGTGAGCCGGCTCAGTTGCGCCGGCGGCGTGGCGCGGGGTCGGCGGGTGTTTCGGGCTTGGTTGTTTCGGGCTGCTTCGTCGGGGCGGGGGTGAACGGCCGCGGCGGTGTTTCGGGGGTGTTGCTGACGGACCAGACCTGGCCGTCTTTCATGTACAGGCGCTGCTGTTCTTCGAGGTTCATGGGGCGGGCGCCCAGGCGGCCGAAGACGGCGATCTGATGGCCCGACTCGTCGGCAGCGCGGTCGCGGTCGAGGCCCTTGCTGACGGCGAGCGCGGGGGCGCTGGCTTTGTGGGTCGCGATGAGGCGGGGTGTGAGGGGCGGGGCAAAGCCACGGAAGTTGGGTGTGGAGTCGGGGCCCATGAGTGAGAGGACGCGGAGACCGTTGCGGCCATCGGCGATGTAGGCGTAGAGCGAGGCGTTGGTCATGCCGGCTTTGACATCGCGGCAGTCGTTGAGCTGGCCGCTGGCGGTGAAGAGCTGTTCGAGCACGGGGCGCTCGGGGCGGGTGATGTCGATGATCGCCAGGCCCTGCGCTCCGGCGGCGATGAGGGCGTGGGTGCGGCAGATGTAGAGCTTTCTCGCATCGGCGAGGGGGATGAGCGCGCTGCTGATGAAGCGGGGGCGCGATGGGTCGGTGATATCGATGACCTTCATGCCGTGGTCATCGGTGATGAAGGCGTAACGGAACTGGATGGCGGCGTGGCGGGGGTTCACGAGGTCGGCGGGCCCGATGATCGCGGCGACCTTGGGAGATGTGGGCGTATCGAGGTTGATGATGATGAGCCCGGCGGGTGCCGTTACGTAGGCGTGGTGGCCCGCGATGGTGAGGCTGGTGAGGCCGTCGAGCAGGCCGCCGGGGTTGAAGGCGGTGGTGCCATCGTCGAGGGTGGCCCGCTCGAGGAAGTTGTTGGTGGGGTCGCCGTCGAGGAGGGTCGCAGCGCTGGTGAGGATGAGGCCCTCCTGGGAGTCTCCGATGTAGAGGTAGGCATAGACCGGGTGGACGGGTTGTTCCTGGTTGATGTGGTGGGGCTCGAGCGGGTCGGAGATGGTGGAGCGGGGCTTGGAGGGGTCGCTTGAGAGGCGCGTGCGAGCCGGGTCGATGGCGAGGGTGCTGGGCGAGGCGATGGCGACGCAGTTCCTGGTGTCGAAGCCGAGCCGCTGGCCGAGCGGGGAGACGGGGGCGGTGACGATGCGCTCGCTGAAGCCCTTGTTGTCGATGTTGGCGACATCGAAGACGAAGAAGCCCGCGGGCCCGCGGGCGGCGTAGAGGTATTCACCGCGGAGCTGGAGGTCGAGGATGGCCGCGCCCGACAGATTGCCGAGGATGCCGCTGCCATCGTGGTGGTAGGCCTCGTTGAGCTGGCGGTGGTCGTTGTTCACAAAGCGGGCGAAGCGCTCGGGGTAGGCGAGTTCATGGAGGCGGGAACCGAGGACGGCCTGGGGCTCGTCGCGTTCGGTGACGACGACGGCTTCGAGCCCGGCCTCGCCCTGAGCGATGTAGGCGTAGCGGCCGATGAAGTTCACCATGTTGGTGCCCTGGAGGAGGAGCTGGGCCATCCAGGCGTTGTTGTCGTTGTCCTTGGAGAGGTGGCAATCGGTGCACTGCTTGGTGGTGCCGCGTCCCGAGACGGCGTGGGGGTAGTGGGGGTTGAAGGCCTGGCCGCTGTATCCCTCGGCGGAGACGGTCTGCTGCTGGCTGTAGATCCACTCGCGGTTGGCGTTCTGGCTGCCGACGATCACGGCGGATGATGAACGGACGGGGACGATCAGATTGCCTTTGACGGTCGAGTCGCGTCCGAGCATGAAGATGTCATCGCGGAGGACCTGGAAGTTGTAGCGGGTGAAGTTCCGCGTGTACTGCCCCTCGTTGTGCAGGGTGGGGGTTCGTTCGTTGGCTTCCATGGTCAGGTGGCAGCCGAAGCATGAGGTCATCCACGAGGTGTGGCAGGTGTAGCACTGCATGATGCTCGCATCGTGGGCGAGGGGAGGGTGGCCCGGGGGCGCGCCAGCGGGGGTGTTCGGTTCTGCGACATCGCCCCAGACGATCTCATCGGTGGCGGCGGTGCGGCGACGGATGGTCTTGGCGTAGCGGGAGGCGGTCGCTGCCTCGGGGTTGGCCCGGGCCCACTCGCTTTCGGGGTTGATGGTGTCGATGGTCTGAACGACGGGCCACGCGACCTTGGGGTCGGTGGCGGATCGCTGCATGATCTTGCCATCTTCTTCGTAGAAGCGGGGCTTGCCGAAGACGCGCGAGCGGGCGATGTTGGTGCCGCGCTTGACGGGGCTGCGGGGGTTGTCCGGCGCGGCGGGCCCGCTGGTGTGGAGGTTGGCTCGTTCGGCGTACGAGCCGTGGCAATCGATGCATGTGATCTCGATGGCGCTCCGAACCTCGCCGTAGAGGTTTCCATCGCCGTGGACATCCTGCTTGAAGTGGCAGTCGACGCAGTGCATGGGGTTGGTGCCCTGCATGTGGACATCGCCGAGGTGGATGGCCTTGTTCCACTTCATGGGGTCGGCGGGGTCGATCACTCCGCCGGCGCGGTCGACCAGGTTGCCAGCGCGATCGCGCTTGTGGACCTGCCGGAAGATCCAGCCGTGGCCGTGGAAGTCGGCGAACTGGTTGTGCTGCATGCGGTCGTTGAGGGTGGAGGATCCATCACGGGGCTTGCCCGAGCGTTCGAGGAAGTCATCGCCGGCTCGCTCGCCAGCGTGGCTGGGCTCATCGGGGTAGAGGTTTCCCCAGAGCCCTCGGGCGGCGGTGTCATCAGGGTTTTTGCGGAGGCTGGTCCAGCGTTGCTCGCTCGTGGGCTTGGCTTCCTGGGCGGGGTACATGAACTCCCCATCGCTCTCGTTGTCCCACCAGGTGGTGCCGAGGTACTGGTTCGCGAATGAGGTTCCCGGGTGCATGTGGCAGACGACGCACTGGCTGCTGGGGATGGCGCTGGTGAGGATGTGGCGGGCCGGGTGGCCCGGTTCGTTTTTGGGGATGGTGGGATCGATGCTGTGCGACTGGCCGGAGTTGCCGAGCGCCGCGAGTTCGGGCGTGCTGTGCGCCGGGTCGCGATCGTTGGCGTAGGGGGTGTGGCAGGCGGTGCAGCCCGAGTGACGGAAATCGCCCGGGTGATCGCTGGTGCCGGGCATGGAGAGCATGGGGTCCAGGAGCCTGGTTTTCTGCAGTCCCAAGAAGACGGGATCGGTGCGGTTGAGCGTGCCCAGGCCGCGCGGCGAGAGGCCTTTGTCGGGCCTGCCGCCCTCGGCGAGTGGATTGGGGTTGCCGATATCGGCGGGCGACGGGTTGGGTGTGGGCCCGCCCGGGACGGGGAGCTTGGTGCCGCGCTCGAAGATGCGGAGCATGTTGCCGGGCTGGCTGATGTTCCAGACGGGCAACGGGTCGAGGGCTGGGAGGAGGCCGTTGTTGAGGGTGTGCGACAGTTCGATGGCGGAGGGGCGGCGGACGGTGACGTTGAGCCGGTGCGCATCCTTGTCCCACTCGGCTTTGGCGATGGCGCCCTGCAGGCGCTGGGGGATGCCGAAGGCGGAGTAAGACTCGCCGAAGCGCGGGATCTTGTTGGGGATGCTGCCGTTGTTGTACAGAGCCGCGCCCCAGAGCTGAGCGCCGTGGGTCATCATGCTGTGGCGGTTGCTCGCGACTTCCTGGGCGTGGCACGCGCCGCAGGAGAAATCGGCGATGCGGAGGTCGCCGGGGTTGATGAAGCGGATGAACTCGGGGGACTCCTTGAGCAGGAGCGTGGCGGAGGCTTCGGGGGTGCGCGAACCGTGGAGGCGAGCGGGGTCGGCGGCGTGGGGGTCGCCGTAGGCGACGGTGGGGGAGCCGTACCAGGCCTGAGGATTGCGTGGAAGGATGTGGGCCTTGTTCATCGCGGCGAGGTAGGCATCGTCGGTGATGGGCGTGCCGGGCTCGCCGGGGCGGCCCGGCGCGGCGAGGGTGGACATGATTGATGCGTCGCCACCGTGGCAATCGGTGCAGCCGATGGCGAGCTTGATGGTGGGGTGCATGTCGGGCTCGTCGGTGGGCCCGTGGCAGGAGATGCAGCCCGCGGAGTGGCTCAGGACGGAGGCCTCGTCGAGTTCACCGATCGCGGGGGCGGGTGGGTGCATGCGAGCGGCGAGTTCCCTGGCTTCTTCGGCGGGGTCGGCCATCCGGCGGGTGAACGATTTGTCCCAGGGTTCCGCGTTGCGCCAGGTCTTGGCGTGCTCGCAGGCGACGAGGATGAGCGGGCTCGCGGCGGCGATGAGGGTGCCCGCGGCGACGAGCCGGGAGAACGGCCACGTGCGGCGGTGTTGGGGTGTGCGCTGCGGCATCTGGTCCTCCGCGCTCGGGCTAATAGGTCAGGGTGATTCCCACGAACACCTGATGCAGGGTGCGCTCGCTGTTGTAGAGGTCGACGAAGCCATCCCCGGGGAAGAAGAGCGATCCGCCCGCGGTGATGATGATGTTGTTGTTGAGCAGCGGGCGGTACTGGACGACGAGGTTGGTTTCCCAGCCGACATGGGGGCGGATGTCGCGCTGATTGAGGAAGAGTTCGAGCGAATCGGTCTGGGCGAACCAGATGGAGTTGGCGTTGAAGGAGGCTCGGAGCTTCGGGGTGATCTCGGCATCGAAGCCGCCGCCGACGAGGATGGTGCCGGGGTTGACGAAGTTGGCTTGTCCCTCGGCGTTGCTCGAGGAGAGGTCGTTGTAGAAGGAGCGCGGGTTGGTGAGGTTGACTCCGAGCAGGCCGAGCCCGGAGGACTGGTAGAAGGATGAGGGCCCGCCCGCGAAGAAAGGGTTGTCGATGATTCCATCGAAGCCGCCCGCGGTGTCGTCGAAGGGGTCTTGATCGCCGCTGGCGTACATGAAGGAGAGCTTGGGGCGGAGCCAATCGGCATCGACCGAGAGTTCCAGCGCGCCCATGTAGGCGGAGATGTCTTGTCGGCGGCCGGCGAGGGGGTTGGCGGAGTCTTCTCCAAGGGCGTAGTAGGCGGCGTGGTTGATGTTGAGCCGGCCGATGTGCCCATCGCCCGCCCAGCCGAGGTAGTGGGCATCAAGGCTGTGGGGGGTGACCGAG
>JBIPMO010000315.1:0-3481 GCA_044369085.1 Phycisphaerales bacterium | reverse complement strand
ATCTCGGCCGCCCGGGCGAAGTCGAACGAGACGGCAACGGCCGCGATGTCGAGCGCCAGGGCCTCGCGCATGCGCGGGGCGCTCTCGAGCGCCCGGGTGGTGTACTTGCGGGCGTAGGCCGCGTCGTTCTGGCGCATCCAGGCGCGGGCGAGGATCATGTCGCCGAGGGGGTGATACCTGGACTGGTCATCGCCGAGGCGGCGCGCGATCTGGTCGAGCTTGCTCGCGGCCTGCTCGGCGGCGGGGAAGTTGAAGGAATCGACGCCGAGCTGGCCCATCAGCGCCCAGGCGCGGGCGGAGGTCGAGTTCAGCAGCAGCACCTCGATCGCGGCCTTGCGGGCCTCGCCCGAGTTGTCTTTCTCGTAGAGCAGTTCGGCCTGCGCCAGGATCGCGGGCCAGTAGAACCGGTCCATCTCCTGCTGGGCGCTCAGCAGCAGGTCCAGCATGCGCTGGTAGTCATCGGCGGGGCGCCCTTCCAGCCGGGCGAGCACGCGCACCGCCTCGACACCTTCGGTGAGCTCGGCCGCATCCTTGGCCTTGCGCGATGCGAGCGCGAGGACGACCGGCTTGATCGCCATCTTCGCATCGTCGTAGCGCCCGAGCGATTCGAGGGCCAGTGCCCGGAGCCTTGCCGCTCGCACGCTGTCGGCACCTTCGAGGGTCGTCAGGGCCTCGGCGGGATCGCCGCGTTCAACCTGCGCTTCGGCGCGGTCCTCGGGGGGGACGGAGGCATCGGCGAGCGAGGGATCATCGAAGACGCCGGCGATCAGAGCCGCTCGGGCCCGCGCTGCGGGGGAGGCGATGTCGCTCGTGGTCCACAGCCCGTGAAAGATGCGCTTGGCGGACTTTTCGGCCTCGCTGAGGTAGGGCTGGCCGAGGGCCTGAAGCAGCGCGGCGGAGGGCTCGACCCCCTCGACCACGGCCGTCGGGCGATCGGGCTCGCGGATCACGCCGACATCCTGCGCGACTGCGGCGGCAACCACAGAGGCGCAGAGGCACAGAGAGAGAACGCGGGTGCAAGGCGTGGTGCGAGCTGACGAATGGGGGTCACGATTCGGCATGCATGGCTCCGTGGCTCGCACGATCAATCGTATCCGTCGGATCATTCCCTGGGCTTCACCGACCGACCCTCATCGATCTGGATGTCCCACCCCGGCTCGGTCGGCGGTTCGGTGCTGATGGCACCCTTGGGCAACGGCTGGTTGATCTTGATGCTGATCATCTTCACCACGCTCACATCGCCCTGCCGGTTGATCACGCGGGCCATGCGGGGGACGAAGGTTTCCTTGGCGTACCACAGGCGGATCTCGCGGAACTCCTCGTCATCGGCGTAGTCGGGCCTTGGAACCAGCCGAAGCTGGTAGGTGCCTTGAACGAACTCGATGAGCTTCCCGGACTCCGCGGCGGCCTCGGGGTCATCCTTGGCATCATCGGGGGCAAGTTCGAGCCCGTCGGCGGGCTTGGGCATGGTCGCGGTGTAGCGCTGCTGGATCGCGGCCTTGCGCTGGCCGATCGGGAAGGGTACCGGGCTCTCGCCAAGGCCGAGCGGGTCGACGGGATCTTCGGGGGTTGAGATGCGGCGCTTGACGAAGGACTTGTCCCTGGGGCGCATCTCGATGATCCATTCGCCATCGAAGGCCCAGGTGCTCTTGTCATCGCGGACCTCATCATCGATGTAGAGCGAAGTGAAGTTGATGGCAAAGGTTCGGCGGACGCGGCCGCTCGTGGCTCCGGGCTCGACGCGGAAGACCAGGTCGCCGTAGCGGACGTGCCTGTCGCCCTGGAGGAGGAACTGGCGGTCGTACATGATCCCCGACTGGAAGGTCTGGATGCCCTTGTCGGCGGTTTCGAGCGCTTCGAGCAGTTCATCGACGTTGGCGGGCTCGCCCATCACGCGCACCATCTGCACGAGCTCGGCGTCGCCCGCTCGGCCCGGGTCTTCGGGCGTCTTGCCCGGCGGATCGGCGGGCTGGCGGGCGGGGTCTGGCTTGCGCTCGGGCTGGTCGGCGATTGTTGGGGCGCTCAGCAACAACGCGGTGGCGACGGTGACCACGAACTTCGATTTCCGATCCGTTCCAGCGCTTCCGCGTGCCATCGAACACTCCTTGGCCTGCCCAGAGTTCTACCCCCGCCGCGACCGGCCGATGCAGGAGGGTACACGGGCGGATTGGGGCGGGCTGTCGCCCGGCGATATCGCCGCCCGCATCGTCCGGGGCGCCCGGCCCGGGGCGTTGCGCCCCGGGCTCGTTCGCGCCCCCCGGTACACTCGCTCGCATGCATCGCCCCGACGCCAACCCCGCCGACATGCAGATGAGCGACTTCCTGTGCGACTTCTGCGAGCGGGCGTGGGATGGCACGTTCGCGATGGTCGAGGGCCATGAAGGCTCCTTGATCTGCGGCTCGTGCCTGACGGTGGCCTACCGCAGCGTGGTGCTGGGCCAGGGTGTGACCGTGGGCCCGGGGCTCAAGTGCACGATGTGCCTCGAAGATCGCCAGCAGAACGAGTGGCAGAGCCCGGTGCGAGATGAGGCGATCGTGTGCGAGCGCTGCATCCGTCAGGCGGCGCAATCGATGGACAAGGATGAAGACATCGACTGGTCGCGCCCGAAGTAAGCGGGCCTCTCGCGGCCCCGCGACTTCATGGCCTCACGCCTTCATGTACCAGTGCACCGCCGTGCTGCCGTAGTAGTGCGTCTCGGGCCCGCGGGCGCCGGGGATCGGCAGCGGCACCGGGACCTTGTCGAAGTTCTCCGGCTTGTCCTCGCGCTCGATGTGGTCGATGAAGGGCCAGGGGGTGCGGAGGATCGCAAAGCCCGTCTCATCGAGGCACTGCACCAGGCGGGCGAACTGATCGAACACCCGCGGCCGGGTCGCGGGGTCTTCGATGATCGCGTAGGGCGGGTCGAACATCACCACGTGCACGGGTCGGGGGACGCGCGAGAGGGCCCCGGCCCCCAGCGCATCGCCGTGGAACACCTCGGCCCGCTCGCCGGCGCCGCAGTGCTCGATGTTCTTGTGGAGGATGTCGGTGATCTCGCGGTCGCGCTCGACGAAGACGCAGCGCTCCGCGCCGCGGCTGATGGCCTCGAGCCCGAACGAGCCGGTGCCCGCGAAGGCATCGAAGAAGGTCTGCCCCTCGTAGTGCCCCTTGAGCATGTTGAACAGAGCGGTGCGGACACGGTCGGGCAGCGGCCGGGTCTTGTCGGTCCCCGCCGGTGTGAACAGCCTCCTGCCGCGAAACTCGCCTGAAATGATGCGCATGGGGGGATGGTACGGGAGGCTCGCCCAACGCGAGTTGGCGCAGGAAATCAGGCTTTCCGCCGGCCCGCGGGCGCTGGCCGCTTGCTCCGCGCCGGGCCCGTCCACCGGCTACCCTTGTCTCCCCCACGGCTCCCTGTCCGATGTCCTGCCCCCCCCCCCCCCCCCCCCCCCCCCCCCCCCCCCCCCCCCCCCCCACCCCACCCCCGCCCCCCCCGCGAGG
>JBIPMO010000341.1:0-3163 GCA_044369085.1 Phycisphaerales bacterium | reverse complement strand
ATCCTCTCCGTTGCCAAAGCTCTGAAGACCCCGCCCGGCCAGACCGTCACGGTGCAGGGATGGGTGCGTACACGCCGCGACTCCAAGGCGGGCCTGTCGTTTGTTGCGCTGCACGATGGGTCGTGCTTTGATGCGATCCAGCTCGTGGTGCCCGCCGCTCTGGAGAACTACCAGAGCCAGGTGCTGCACCTGACCACGCACTGCTCGATCGAAGCGACGGGCCCGCTGGTGCCGAGTCAGGGCAAGGGGCAGGCCGTGGAGATGCAGGTGGAGTCGCTGAAGGTGTACGGCATGGTCGAGGACCCCGACACCTACCCGGTCTCGCCCAAGCGGCACACCTTTGAGTACCTGCGCGACTACGCACACCTGCGCGTGCGGACCAATACGTTCGGCGCGGTCGCTCGCGTTCGGCACTGTCTGGCGATGGCGGTGCACCGCTTCTTCCACGAGCGCGGCTTCATGTGGGTGCACACACCGATCGTCACGGCGAGCGACTGCGAAGGGGCGGGCGAGATGTTCCGCATCAGCACGCTCGATGCTCTGAACCCCGCTCGCACCCCCGAGGGCAAGGTCGATTGGGAGAAGGATTTCTTCGGCAAGGAGGCCTACCTGACCGTCAGCGGGCAGCTCAACGTTGAGACCTACGCCTGTGCGCTGTCGAAGGTCTACACCTTCGGCCCGACGTTCCGGGCCGAGAACAGCAACACCACGCGGCACCTCGCCGAGTTCTGGATGATCGAGCCCGAGGTCGCCTTCGCCGACATCTTCTCGAACATGGACCTGGCCGAGGCGTTCATCAAGTACCTCTTCAAGACGGTGCTGAACGAGCGGGCAGACGACATGGCCTTCTTCAACGAGCACATCGACAAGAGCGTGATCGAGACGATCACCAAGGTCGTCGACAGCCCGTTCGAGCGCATCACCTACACCGAGGCGATCGACCTGCTGGAGAAGGCCATCGCCAAGGGGCGCAAGTTCGAGTTCCCGGTGAAATGGGGGGTGAACCTGCAGGCCGAGCACGAGAAGTACATCACGGAAGAGGTGTTCAAGCGCCCTGTGATCGTCCGCGACTATCCCAAGGGGATCAAGGCGTTCTACATGCGGCTCTCGGATGACGGGCGGACGGTCGCGGCGATGGATGTGCTGGCCCCGGGCATCGGCGAGATCATCGGCGGCTCGCAGCGCGAGGAGCGGCTGGATGTGCTCGACATGCGGCTGGACGAGATGAAGCTCGACAAGGCCGCGTACTGGTGGTACCGCGACCTGAGGAAGTACGGGTCGGTGCCGCACGCCGGGTTCGGCCTGGGCTTCGAGCGGGCGATCCTGGCGTGCACGGGGATGCAGAACATCCGCGATGTGATCCCGTTCCCACGGACGCCGGGGAATGCGAAGTTCTGAGGGGCGAAGCATTTCTGAGCGCCGAGCGTGGCGTTGAATCGTTGACCGGCACAAGCACGCCGCTCGGGGGTCACCGAGATCGTTTGCTCATCACCCATGACGAACTCGGATATGGGTCACAAGGAAATACTGCCTTTCGTCGCCTTTTTCTCGCCACTTCGTTCGGGTTGTTGTAGGCTGTCAGCATGGATCTCCTCCAGCCCGCCACCGCGCCGACCGCCTCGAACCTGGATGACCTGCGGGCCCTGGACCCGCTCTGCGCGGTGTTCCGGCGGCACCTGAAGTCGGTCGGGCAGAAGTACACCCCCGAGCGGGCCCAGATCCTTGACACGTTGATCCGGCTCGACGACATCTTCGAGGCCGAGGGGCTGCAGAAGGCCCTGAAGCACGACGGCTTCCGCGTGTCGAAGGCGACTGTCTATCGCACCATCAAGCTGCTGCAGGATGCGGGGATCATCCAGAAGATCGTCTACGACTCGGACCTGGCGCACTACCAACTGACCTATGGCCGCCGCCCGCGCGAGGTGCTCGTGCGGATGGACACCAAGGAAGTGAAGTCGATCGATGTGCCCGAGCTGGCCGAGATCTCGCGCCGCATCTGCGCCGAGCACGGCCTCAACCCTGAGAGCCACCGTTTCGTGATCTTCGCGAGCCCGAAGTAATCGCTCATCGGGGCGCGACCACCCCCCCGCTCACACCTGCTTCGACAGCCACCACGTGCCCGCGCAGCACACCGCGGCCCCGAGCCACATCACGAGCATCGAGTGGATGAACATCGGGAAGATGCACATGGCGAGGCCGCCGACGAAGGGAGGCAGGCGTTCGGCCCGCTTGCCGTACATCAGCAGCACCGTGCCCACGCCCCCGATGATCAGGCTCGAAATCAGCATCCCGGGAGACATGTCCATGGCTCGGCACTCCTGGTTGATCCAATGAGCACGGTCGGATTGAACCGGGCACGCTGCCATCGCCGGGTCAATTGATCGTCCGGATCGGTCGCGGCGGAAGGGGAGAGGGCGGCCTTCCGGCCCGGGTGGGTCCGGAAGCCATGGCGGCGCGAGCGGCCGCTCGCGCCCTTGCCCGGAGGGTGGTGTCGTGCAACCCGGCCGGGGCAAGGAACTACAATTCGATCGCTCGCCCCGACCACCCACAGGAGCCGCATCCATGACCCGTCTTTCCGGCATCGCCATGGCTATCGCATCGGCTGTCGCTCTCTCTGTGTGCGCCGTGGCAAGCGCCGGCGATGCCGCCGCGGCGGCGACGATGAAGGCCATCCGTTTCCACGCCTTCGGCGGCACGGATGTGCTGAAGTTCGAAGATGCCCCGAAGCCGACCGCCGCCGCCGGGCAGATCCTGGTCAAGGTGAAGGCCGCGGGGGTGAACCCCGTCGATTGGAAGATCCGGTCCGGGCAGATCCCCGCCTTCGCCGCCACGATGCCCTACACCCCCGGGTACGACGTGTCGGGGGTTGTCGAAGCGCTGGGCGACGGGGTGACCGACTTCAAGGTGGGCGATGAGGTCTTTGCGTACATGGCTCTGAACCGCGGCGGGGGCTACGCCCAGTACGCCGCGCTCCCCGCGAGCGAGGCGGCGAAGAAGCCCGCGAGCATGCACCATGTCCAGGCCGCCGCAGTGCCGCTGGCCGCCCTGACGGCGTGGCAGGCGCTGTTCGATACGGCCAAGCTGCAGCCCGCGCAGACGGTGCTGATCCACGGCGGTGCGGGCGGCGTAGGCCACTTCGCCGTCCAGCTCGCTCATGCCAAGG
>JBIPMO010000016.1:0-19480 GCA_044369085.1 Phycisphaerales bacterium | reverse complement strand
AGCCCCCACAGACCACCACCCGATAACCCACCTCAGGCGATCGCCGCAGCCACGCGACGATCACGCGCTGCGCTCACCACCAGAGCGTGCGCCCCGAAGAACACCGCCGCAAAGCAAAGATTCCCCGCCAGCGTGTACTTCAGGAATGGCAGAGCATCGATGTACGCCGCCACCAGCCCGGCCATCGTGTGCGATGAACTCCAGAACACCCACCACGCGAAGTTCGTCGTCACAAAGAACCCGAGCCCCGCCCCCGCCGCCGCCCCCATCACCTTCATCGACCCGCCCCAGCCGTTCAGCCGCCCCCACCGGGCGCTCCACAACGCGGGCAGCGCCAGCGACGCGTACACCACCACCATCATCGGCACGTCATAAAACCCGATCGCCGCATCCGACACCAGCATCGCCGCCATCGGCAACGCCATCGCCAGCATCGGCCGCCGCAGCACGTACCCCGCGAACAGAGCCGCCGCCCCCACCGCCGCGAAGTTCGGCGCAAACTCCATGAACCGCGACGCCGCCGCCACGCCGCCCACCAGCGCAAAGACCAGGGCCACTTGCTTCCAGTTCACTTCAGAATGCTCGTTCATGGTGCTCTCTCGCGCAAAGAACCCGCTCACGGGCCCTTGGTCCAGTCAAAGGGGATGTACCGCCACACGATGGTATCACCCGCCGACACCTCGACGATCCCCGCGGACTTCTTGGCCATCTCGCCATTCACAAAGAACAGCCAGTTGCGGTCCGCCTTGCCGCCCCCCTGGTTCGCCAGCCCGTCAATCTCCTTGACAAAGAAACGCTCCCCATCCCCCCGGGCCACGA
Source organism: Phycisphaerales bacterium (assembly GCA_044369085.1). GTDB lineage: Bacteria > Planctomycetota > Phycisphaerae > Phycisphaerales > UBA1924 > JAEUIV01. Next base: position 18,661 of record JBIPMO010000016.1, on the reverse strand, counting down.
GCTCAAGCCCCAGCGGGCCGGGCATCGCATCCGCCGCCGACAGCACCTGAGCCACCGTCACCCCAGCCTTCCAATCCAGCCGACTCCAGCGTTTCTCAACCCCCTCGCCATACTCAACCACCAGCGTGACATGTTTCTGCTCAGCAGCCGCGGGCACCGCTCCGCCCGCCCCCTGCCCTTGTGCGGGCACAGGCATCAACAGCACACCCAGCAGAACCAGCAGCCCCGCAACCATCCCGGGCAAGATCGATCCAGCCGCGACAACGCCAAACAAGCGCCGATGTTCGTTCAAGCGAGCCATGCGGAATCCTCCAAACGGGCCATCCGCCCGCCGAGAGGCTATCCCAAAGCACGACATCGGGCCGCTCGTGACCGACATCACTCTCAAAAGCCACATCCCCCTCTCTGCGCCCTCTGCGTCTCTGCGGTGAAAAACTCCCGGCACCCATCCAGCCGCGAGCCCCCCGCCGCCCCGCTACCATGCTCGCGTGGGAATCAAAATCGCCATCGGAGCCGACCACCGGGGCGGCGAGGCCGCCGTGCATCTCGCCGAGCGCCTGCGCACCTCGGGCCATGATGTCTCCGTCCACGTCCCCCAGCCGGGCCAGCCATCGGACTACCCCGATGCCGCCTACACCGTCGGCCACATGGTCGCCGATGGCAAGGTCGGTGTCGGCGTGCTCATCTGCGGAACCGGTGTCGGAATGTCCATCGCCGCCAACAAAGTCAAGGGCGTCCGCGCTGCCGCCGTCCACGATGAGATCACCGCCCAGCTCTCGCGATCCCACAACGATGCCAACATCCTCTGTCTCTCGGCCGACCTCCTCGGTGTCCGCCTGATCGAGAAGATCATCGACACCTTCCTCGCCACCCCCTTCGAAGGCGGCCGCCACGCACGCCGCGTCGACAAAATCAAGGCCATCGAAGACGGACACGGGCCCGCAAGTTGAACCCCATCAACGCGCCGGCAGCCGCGACTCGACCTGCGCGATCCGCTCCACGCACTCACCGTGCTGCTTGGCCGATTCCATCGCCCGCAGACGCGTGATCTCCCGCCGGATCGACGCCCCGCGCTCCTTCGCATCGGGCCGCGCTGCCAGAATCTCGAGCATCCGCGTCCACGCATGCCAGTAGTCATCGTTGTAAGACTGCACCGCCTCGAGCCCCTCGGCGATCTCGCGGAACGCCGCGAACGCACGCTCGGGATCCCCCGCCGCCAGCCGCGCTTCGCCCAGCCCGCGCAACAGGTCAGACCGTCGCCTCGCCGCAAGCTCCTTCTCGAACAGGAACGCCGCCTCCTCGCTCCGGCCGCTCAGCAGCGATGCCCACGCCCGCCGCTCCCGCCACACCGCCTCATCGGGCGCGATCGATCCGATCAGCTCGAACACCAGCGGATCAAGCCCCGCGCCGGCCGGGCCCCCCGCGATGAACCCCCGCACCCGCGCCTCCGCATCGCGCCACGCCCGCGCGCCCAGCGGTTCGAGCACCCCACGAACCGAGGCCTCATCAGCGAGCCTCCGCAAGTCACCCAGCAACCACGGCCCCGCGCCAGCGTTCCCAATCGCAAGGTGCGCCTCCAGCACCACCGCCGCAGCATCCGCCCAATCCGCCCCCAGCCCTTCCACCAGCGACAGCGCCCCCTCCGCATCCCCCTCCGCCAGCAGAGCCTCGGCCGATGCCGTCCGCACCCAGGACCCGAGCGATGACACCTCAAATCCAGAGCTTTCCCAACCCGCGAGCGGCTTGCCCGCCGCCGCGCGCAGCCGAGCCGATGCCGCCAGAACCTCCCCATCCAGCCCCGCATCGACCGATGCCGCCCGCCGCAACCGAGCGAGCACATCGCGCCACATCAATAGACGCTCCTGCGCTGCCTCCGGGATCTTCTCGCCCGCAACGATCCGACCCAGCGCCTCTTCCGCACGCGATGCATGCCCGATGAGCTCCGCCGTCGCGGGCCTCAGCCGCACCAGCCGAGCAAGCTCCAGCCGCCACCCATCACGATCCGGAACCGCCCCCTTCGCCTCATCGATCCGCGCCAGCGCCGCTGCAAACACCGCCACTCGCTCGCCATCCGCCTCGCCGCGCAGATCAGCCCTCGCAAACCCCGCCGCCTCCGCCAGAGCCTCCCCCGCCCGCGGATCATCCGCGAACTTCTCCCCAAACATCGTCGCCGCCGCCACCGCCTCGCCCCGCTCGCCCGCGCTCGCGAGCGACCGCGCCCGCAGCAAGAGAGCATCCGCATCCAGCGCCCCGCTCCCCCCACGCTCCACAAGAACCTTCAGATCCGCCGCCGCTTCAACCCCCGACCCCGCCGCCAGCCGGGCCTGCGCCCGCGCCACACGAGCCACCGCCGGCAGACGTTCCGACTCCATCATCGTCGGCACATGCCGCGACAGAGCCCAGTACACCGCGCCCCGCTCGCCCGCTCCCAAACCCACCAGCAGCTCCGTGTACCGCGCCAGCGCTTTCATCACCGGGCCATCGCGGTCCGCCGTCGTCGGCAGCCGCGCCGATTCCTCCCGCGCCACACGCACCATCATCTCCGCCGCGATCAGACCCAGCGCCGTATCACGCCTCCCCCCCTCGAGCAGCGGCGGGCGCTCCCACGCCTGCTCCAACCACTCCCGCGCAGTCATCGGCCCGCGCGACCCAAGCAACGCCAGCCCCCGGATGAACACCGCCTCTGCGAGCACCCGCTGACGCAGCCCCGCTTCCGCATCCTTCGCGCTGACGGATTTCTCGGCCGCATCAAGCTCCGCCTGCGCCTCGGCCCCCTTGCCCTCAAGCGCCAAAGACAGAGCGCTCAGCAAACGCCGCTCGCTCTCGGCCCAAGCCGAAACATCCGCCACCCGCCGAGCCACATCCCCCGCCGCCCGCGCCAGCACCGTGCGCGAGCGCTCATCCGCCGTCGTCGCCGCGATCAGCAACGCCGCCCGCGCACTCAGCAGCGGCAGCAGCACCTGCCGACCGTGGATCGCCCGCTCGATCCGCTCCTCAAGCTCCGCTGTCCGCTCCGCCTCGGGCAACTGATCCGCGCGCTCCACCGCCCGGTCGATCACCGGCTGTGCAGCCGCAGCCAGCGCCGCCACCTCCCGAGCCGCGAGCCGCGCCGCCCCAAGCCGACCCGCCTCCGGCAGCCCGAACAGCACATACGAAGGTCGCCCCGCGATCCGCCCCCATTCTTCCCAACCCGCCGCAGCATCGATCAGCACTTGCGCCGCCTCGAACGTCCCCGCCCCCGCGCCAACCTCCGCGATCACCGCCCGCGCTGCACGCGGCGCTTCCGGCGCACCCGCCACGCTCGCCGCCGCCCCGCTCGCGAGCCCCGGATCAATCGCATCCACCGCCCGCGAGATCGCGCCCACGCCGACTCCGGCCCCGACCTCTCCGCCGCGATCTCGCCCGCCATCCTGCGCCACCGCGCCGCCCGCGCACGCCAGCAGCACCGCCACACACACCGTGCAAGCCCGCCTCATCGCCCGCCCCCGGGCTTGGTCATCCCCACCTTCTTGAACCCCGCGCGCTGCAGCGCGTTCATCGCACCCAGCACATGCTCCCACCGCGTGTCGGCCGCAGCGCTCACCGCGAACTCCTGCTCCACCGGCAGCGTCGCACCCCGAGCGGCCTTGGCCCGCCCCTCAAGCTCATCAAACGTCCCGAACGCCCCCAGCGCCGGCTCGTCGCCCGAGAGCGTGTAGTCGAGCGCCCCGTCGCCGGTCGAGCGCACCGTGATGATCACCGGCCGCTCCGGCAGCGCAAACGTATCCCCCGATGAAGCGCTCGGCCCCGCCGCCGCCGCCGAACTCGGATCGATCGCCAGCGAATCCTCCCGAGGCCGGAAGTCCACCGTCAGAATGAAAAACATCAGCAGCATGAACACGCAGTCGATCATCGCCGTCATGTTCAGCGTCAGCGCAGGCAACACCGGGCCGCCCCGCCGGGACCGGCGCCGCAGACGACCAGCAGCCTGAGCCCGCCCCGCCACGCTCACGGCGACGCCTCCCCACCCTTGGGATGCATCATCAGCCGCACCCGACGGATCCCCGCAGCGCTCGCCGCATCCATCGCCGGATGCACGCGAGCCACACCCTCCGCCCGCTCCGCCCGGATCGAAAGCTCGACCTCGGGCTGCTCATCGCGCAGCGCCCGCAGAGCCGCCGTCAGCCCCGCCAGCCCGTCGGGCGTCGATGCGAACGACCGCGCCCCGAACCGGTACTGATCCGCCGCGCCCCCGCCCTGATCGCGCGGCACCACATCCACCACCGGGTTGCTCCCCGCGTTGCGCAGCTCACCCGTCCGCTCATCCACCCGCGGCAGGTTCAACCGCAGCGTGGGAAAGCTGCCGAACCGCGCCACCAGGACGAAAAACATGATCAGCAGAAATACCACATCGATCAGCGCGGTGAGGTTCAGCACCATCGTCGCCTTGCGGCCGCCCGCCGAGAAGTGGCTCATGGCGCACGACCCTCATCACGTGCCGCGAGCATCCCCACCAGCCGCTTGGCGTGTTCGGCCGCCTCGGCGGAAAAGCCCTCGATCCGGTTCCGCAACAGCGCGTACGCAGACAACGCCGGGATCGCCACGATCAACCCCCAGAACGTCCCCACAAGCTTGGTCCCGATGCCCGCCGCGAGATTCGATGGATCAGGCGCGCCCCCCGCCGCCACGATCGCCCGGAACACCAGGATCATCCCGTACACCGTCCCGAACAACCCGATCATCGGGCCGACGTTCCCGATGATGTTCAGCGCCTCGATCCGACGCAGCCGCTTGGCCGATGCCGTGTTCGTCACTTCCTCGACCGCGATCGCCACCGCCTCTTCCCCCGCGCCGCGCCGCGAAAGCCCCGCCTCGAACGCCCGCGCAAAGTCCGATTCATCGTTGCGCACGAAACCCAGGAACTCATCCAGCCGCCCGTCCTTCAGCAGCGAATCCCCGCGTGCGATCAGATCATCGGGCACCATCCCGCCACGCCGGTTGTCCCACACCCGCGCCCCCATGATCGCCACGCTCGTCCCCGAAAGAATGATCAGCCCCCAGATGATCGCGCTCCCGATCCACTCCACACGCTTGGTCGATGGGTGGCGCTGCATGAAAAAAATCTCTCCCATCGCCACGCGACCACCGCCCGCCGCCTCGGGCATCGCCGGAGCCGAAGCCGGCGCACCCCCCGCCTGCGCCACAACCAACGAAACGCGACCGTCAGGCACCAGATCCGCCCCAAGCGCAGCCCCGCCCCCCCGCCACGCCCCCGCCGCCACGCACATCACCGCCGCGTACCGACTCATGGATCGCACCTCAAGCCTCCTGTCTTTCATCGCGCCTTGGCCTCTTCTCGCGGAATGAATCGATACCCATCCTCGCCACCGTGAATCTCGCCGATCTTCTTCAGCACCCCCTCGGGGTCCTCATCCAGAAACTGAATCGTCTTGATCACCGTCGCCCGCAGCCCCTTCGCATCCGCCGGGTTCATCTGGTCGATCTGCTTCAGCAGCGTCCCCTTGTCGACCTCCCACTGCCCCAGACCCGTCACCGAGTTCGAGAGCACGAAGATCGCCTGCGGCTGCAGACTCAGCGCTGTCTGCAGAGCCCGCACCGGGTTGCTCCGCCCACCGGGCATGATCCCGCGAGCCCACGCCATCACCGTCTGAATGTTCTCCGGAGTCGCCCGCACCAGCCGCGTCGCCCGCAGCCCCTCCTGCACATCCCCGGGGTGCGGCGCCGCCACGTACTCCTCCGGGCCGTAGAAAATCACCTGGAATCGCTGCGTCCGGGCCAGCCGCGAAACCGACCGCTGCACATACTCAAGCACCACCGGGAACATGCTGATCATCGATCCCGATGCATCAACCACGTACACAATGTCCTGCGCATTGGATGCACCCAGCCCCGCAAACCGCACCTCGGGCAACCGCCGCTGCTCCTGAACCTCGCGAGCCGGGGCCGCGAGCGGATCGCTGATCCGCGCCGCCGCACCCGCAGCCTCCTCCGCCGCCCGCCGCGCCACCGCCACCGGCTCGACCGGGCCCCCCGCCGGAATCGGCGCCAGCGCCACATTCGCTCCCGTCGGCCGCGCCGCTTCCTCGGATCTCACCGGCGCGCTCACCGCCGCCAGCGGCGCTGGCCCGGGATTATCAAACGAAACCACGATCTCCGTCCGCTCCTGCGCCCCCGATGGCCCCACCGTCCACACCGCAAAGAACCCCACCGTGATCACCACCGCGTGCACCAGAGCCGAGATCGCCCAGGGCAGCCACACCCGACCGCGCGAAGCACCATGCGAGCGCTCCGCCACCAGGCCAGCCCCACCACCGCGATGCGTGGACAATCCTTGCCCCATCGCCGCGACGTCTCCTTGGGGGATGCGCGGCCGGGGTTCTCGTCCGGGCCTCACTCCTTCGAGTCAGACGAGCCGCGCGCTCCGCCCGACCGAAAGAGTAACCGGTCGATGCTTACCGCGCCAGGACCGCTGAGCGCCACACCCAGAGCCATCAGCATCAGCACCAACTGAAACAGCAGCGGAGTCCACGCCCCCACCCACCTCGACTGTTCCTCCAGCATCGGTGCGGGCAGAAACCCAAGAAACCCGACCCCCGACAGCACCGCCGGGCCGATCGTCGTCAGCAACATCGCCGTCGCCATCGTCCCCGCCAGTGCCAGCGACCACACCCGCGTCAAAAATCCGACCAGCACCAGAGCCCCACCCAGAAACTCCGTCAACGCCGCCACCCAGCACATCACCTTGATCGTCGATGGGCTCGACAAACGCTCGGGCCACAGCCGCCGCCCGTGCTCGTCGGGCTGCGAAGCGCTGTGCATCATCATCGCCAGCGAATACAGCCGTGTCACCGTCACCGGCGTCGGGAAATCCTCCGCCCGGTACACACGCTGCACGCTCACCACGCCCGCGCCCGCAGCCGCGGGAACACCCTTCGGACCACTCGCCGCCGGATCAACCGCGCCCCCGGGCGCCACCTGCGCAACCACCAACAACCCGCCCAGCCCCGAACCCCGCATCGTCGTCGAAGGCCCACCCCCAGGCGCTGGTGCCACGGGCTGTTCAACCGGCTTCTTCTCGATGGGCTTGGGCTCAGCCGGAACTTCTTCCACCGGCTTCGCCGCTGGCTCCGCTTGCGGCGCAGGAGCCGCCTCCGGTGTCGAGGGAACGACCGGGCTCACCGGAACGCCGGGCGTCACCGGAACCACGATCCCAAGCTTCGCCAGAATCGCCGCTTCCGCCCCGGAGTACTGATCGCGGTACAGAATCTTGCTCCCCCCCGCCCACAGAAACACCACCCCAAGCCCGACCCGAAGCAGCAGCGGCGTGATGTTCAGCCCAAGACTCTCACGAAAGCCCATCAGAAACTCCTTGAAGGGAGGAAGAACTCAAACACCAGGGTCTGGTTAGGAATCAGATCGGCACGGTTCACAATAGCGGGTGAAAGTCGAAAGAACGCCCAAAGCGCATCGCGCCAAAGGCACAAGGAGAAGCATCCGCGTCCGCTGATGGTTTGATTTGCTATTTGGCCATTTGCCCTTTGGCCGTTTGAGGTCCCCCCCCACTACACTCGCTCACCGCCGCGGGCGTGGCGAAACTGGCAGACGCACGGGATTTAGGTTCCCGTGTCCGCAAGGACGTGGAGGTTCGAGTCCTCTCGCCCGCATTGCTCGAAGAAGGCATCGAGACATCAAGCCAGCAAAGCATCGAGTGGATTTCAGGATCAGTGCAAAGGCTCCTTCGGTCTGCACTTGATGGCTGGATGGCTCGATGCCTCGATGCCTTCCCCCTTAAGGCTGTTTTCAGCCATTGTTCTCGGCCCACGCGGTTTTTTCTCGGAAACAACCGCTTGGCTCCTCCTGGCCATTGCACTGCGGCCTTTCCGCCGCATACTTGAGCAAGTGTGCCGCAGTGTCGGGTCGTTCACCCGCCTTGGGAGGTTGGGTGGTCGTTCCCAGCCCCCGTGGTATGCCTCCGCGACCCGCGTGGGCCGTGGGATCTCGTTCACTGGTGTGCCCGCCCGTTCCTATCGGTTGGGAACGAGCAGGTGAAGGGTGTTGCCCATGTCAAACAGGATCAGAGATTGGCGCCGCGTCGCCTTGGCGATCGCGGCGGTGGCTGGAATGTGCTCCGAAACCGCGCTCGCGGCCAACGAAGCCGAGCCGCGTCCCTTCGCCAGCGTCGGCGTCAGCAAGGAGGCAAACCCCCTCTCGCTCGCCGGCAACGTCATGTCCATCAAGGATGTCGACATCGTCCGCACCGATGTCCTCGACTTCGAAGCCGCCATCCAGGAATCCGCCCGAATGGCGGAAACCGGCGGGCCCCTCCGCTTCGCCATCCCCGTCGAGTCCGACTACACCGTCGACAACTCGGGCACCTGGGAAACCCTCCCCGGCGGCAAGGTTCTCTGGCGCCTCCGCGTCGCCTCCCCCGGAGCCCTCTCGCTCAACATCGGCTTCACCCGCTACAGCATGCCCGATGGCGGCACCATGACCCTGCTCACCACCGATGGCCGCGAGGTCATGCGGCCCTTCACCGCCAAGGACAACGCCCCCAGCGGCGAACTCTGGACCCCCATCCTCAACGCCGAAGAAATCATCATCGAAGTCGAGCTCCCCGACGAAAAAGCCGCGGGCAACCTCGATATCCAGATCGGCCGCATCAACGCCGGCTTCCGCCACTTCGGCGGGCCGACCGTCAACGAGCGCGGAACCTCCGGCTCCTGCAACGTCGATACCGCCTGCTCGCAGGGCGACCCGTGGCGCGATGAGATCGCCGCCTCCGGCGCCTACAGCGTCAACGGTGTCGATGCATGCTCAGGATCGATGATCAACAACACCGCCCAGAACCGAGTCCCCTACTTCCTCACCGCCTTCCACTGCAACGTCAACGCATCCAACGCCGCCTCCGTCGTCATCTACTGGAACTTCCAGAACTCCTACTGCCGAGTCATCGGATCCCCCGACAGCGGCGGCGCTGGCGACGGTCCGCTCTCGCAGTTCTCCTCAGGCACCACCTTCCGCGCCGGCTCATCACCCTCCGACTTCACCCTCCTCCAGGTCAACACCGCGCCCAACCCCGCCTGGGGTGTCACCTTCGCGGGCTGGAGCCGCGCCGATGCCTTCCCCCCCAGCGGCGCCTGCATCCACCACCCCCGCGTCGCCGAGAAGCGCATCACCTTCTACGACATCGCCGTCCGACCCACCCGCCCCACTCACGGATCGTCCTGGGGATGCTCGGCCTTCCCCGGCCCCGGCGACTCCTCCCACATCGCCGTCTACTGGTCGCTCGGCGTCACCGAGCCCGGATCCTCCGGCTCCCCGCTCTTCGATAACAACCAGCGCATCATCGGCCAGCTCCACGGCGGGCCCTCCTCGTGCTCGCAGACGGGTGACGGCCTCTCCGACTGCTACGGCCGAGTCTTCCGCTCCTGGACCGGCGGCGGCACCGCGGCCACCCGCCTCTCCGACTGGCTCGACCCCGGCAACACCGGCGCAACCTTCATCGACACCCTCGGCAAGGGCCTGGATGTCTCCCCCGCCACCGACACCACACACCTGGGCCTCGTGGGCGGCCCCTTCACCCCCGCTTCCATCTCCTACACCCTCGGCAACACCACCCCGACCGCCATCAACTACTCCGTCGCCATCGTCGGCGGCGGCACCGCTCCGCTCACCCTCGACGGCGGCGCTGGCCCCCTGAGCGGAACCATCCCCCCCAGCAGCAGCGTCACCGTGGTCGTCGCCGTCGACGCCTCGGCCAACAGCCTGCCCTCGGGCCTCTACGCCTCCACCGTCCGATTCGATGACCTCTCCAACGGCGTCACCATCAACCGCGTCCACACCATCGACGCCGGAACCACCAACTTCACCGTCACACCCGCCAGCGGCCTCGCCGCGGGCGGCCCCGTCGGCGGTCCCTTCTCCTCCACCCAGACCTACATCGTCACCTCCACCAAGCCCACCCCCGTCACCATCCAGGCCGCCGGCTCGGCATCCTGGATCGCCGTCGACGGCAACCCCTCCAACACCTTCACCCTCAGCGGCGTCGGCGCAACCCAGAACGTCGTCGTCGGCTACTCCGCCGCCGCCAACGCCCTCGCCGCCGGCATCTACAACGCCAACGTCGCCTTCACCAACCTCACCAACGCGGGCATCGGCGACACCACCCGCCCGGTCACCATCGATGTCGGTCGCTACTCCTACTCCTACCCGGGCCCCGGCATCTCCATCCCCGACAACAACGCCACCGGCATCACCAGCACCGTCAACGTCGCCGACAACTTCTGCATCGGCGACCTCGACGCCGTCGTCAACCTCACACACACCTTCATCGGCGACCTCATCGTCGAGCTCGTCTCGCCGGGCGGCGTCGTCGTCCGACTCCACAACCGCACCGGCGGATCCGCCGACAACATCTTCCGCACCTACGACCAGGGCGTCCTCAACCCCGATGGCCCCGGCGCACTCACCGATTTCAACGGCCGCGGCGCCCAGGGAACCTGGACCCTCCGCGTCTCCGATGTCGCCAGCACCGACATCGGCACCCTCGACAACTGGACCCTCCGCATCGCGCAGAGCGGCACCGCATGCCCGCCCACAGCGAACGCCCAGTCCATCACCGTCCCCGACACCATCACCTCGCCCATCACCCTGACGGGCCTCTCCGCCACCGGCGCGCCCCTCACCTACAGCATCGCCTCGCTCCCCGCGAACGGAACCCTCCGCGACCCCACCGGCAACGTCCTCATCTCCACCGTCCCCTACACCCTCGCCTCGGGCGCGGTCGTCAACTACAAGCCCAACTCGCTCTTCGTCGGCAACGATTCCTTCGCCTTCTACTGCACCGATGCCAGCAACTCCGCCAACGCCACCGTCTCCGTCCGCGTCGGCTTCCCGGCACCGGTCGTCACCTGGAACATGACCACCAACCCCGGCTGGACCTTCGATTCCGGCTGGGAGTACGGCGCTCCTCAGGGCCTCGGCGGCGACCCCGCCGCGGGCTTCACCGGCACCAACATCGTCGGATACAACCTCGCCGGCGCCTACCCCAACAACCTCACCCCGCGCCGCTACGCAACCACCCCGGCCTTCAACATGACCGGAAAGCTCTTCTCAACACTCTCCTTCCAGCGCTGGCTCGGCGTCGAGAGCAGCACCTTCGACAAGGCCGGCATCGAGATCTCCAACGACGGCGGTGCCACCTGGGCCCCCATCTGGTCCAACCCCGCCGCCACCCTCAACGAGAGCGCCTGGGGCCTCCAGACCTACGACATCTCCGCCGCCGCCGACAACCGCCCCGATGTCCGCCTCCGCTGGTACCTCGGCACCACCGACGGATCCGTCACCTTCGAAGGCTGGAACATCGATGACGTCGCCGTCAGCGCTGTCTCGCCACCCACCGCCCCCGCTCCCTGCACCGGCGATGCCGATGGTGACCGCGATGTCGATTTCTCCGACATCACCGCCGTGCTCGGCAACTTCGGCCTCACCCCCGGCGCCTTCGGCCCCGGCGATGCCGATGGCAACGGCACCGTCGAGTTCGCCGACATCACCACCGTGCTCGCCAACTTCGGCATCCCCTGCCCGTAACGCAGGCGCCGAAGTCTCGCCAGCCCTCGACACGTAACCACGCCCCCCGGTGCCCAGCGCCGGGGGGCTTTCGTTTCTATCGAGCTTCGACGGGCGGCCCGCCCCGCGCTGCATCCTTGGAACCCAGCACGTGCAGCCCAGCGATCCCCACCAGAATCAGCGCGATGCACGCGACCTTCGCCATCCCCATCGGTTCCTTGAACCACACCGCGCCGCCCAGCGCGATCAGAACGATACCCGCCCCCGCCCACATCGCGTACGCCACCCCGATGTCCATCTTCCTGGTCGCAACCCCGAGCAGCAGCACGCTCGCGATGTACATCACCGCCGTCGCCCCGGCCCACACGGGCCGCGTGAACCCATCGGATGCCTTGAGCGCCAGAGCCCACCCGGCCTCGAACACGATCGCCAGCGCCAAAGCCACATACGTCATGCTTCAACCCCTCAGCGCAGCGGCGACTTGGCCGCGGGATCGATCCCGCGCCGCGTATCCATCTCGCGGAACTGCGGGGTCGTGGGTGTGTACCGCACGAACTCGAACCGCCCATCCAGATTCATCGTCGGCTGCGCCACCACCCCCGCCTTCTTGTCCTCGGGCGTCGCCGTCATGTTGAGCGACACCGTCAGCGCATCGGCGCTCTGACCCAGGATCGTCACGCTCCCCTCCGCAGGCGCCGCGTGCGTCCGCCCGCTCTGCACCTCTTCGAGCACCCACGCCTCGGCCCCGCGACCGCCCACCCGCATCGGCTGGTTGAACACCGGGCTCTTGGCCAGCGGCACCAGCCACGTCAGCCGACCGACCACGAAGTCGCCCGCCTCGTTCAACTGGTCCTGCTCGATCACCAGCAGATCGCGGTCCTCCGCGTGCACCAGAGCGTACGTCGTGCTCCGAGCCAGCGTCGCGAACGAGGGCGTCGCCGAAGGCACCCACCGCGCCGCCGGCGCCGGAGCGTTCGGCCCCGCAGCGCACCCCGAAACAACCATCGCCGCCGCGACCGACACCGTCACCGTCAGCCTCGCCATCATTCGGATCATCGATGAGCCTCCGTGCAAGCGTGCATGAGCATACTCACAACCCCGCCAGCCGCCGCAGCAACCTGTCCAGCTCCGCGGGCACAACCATCACGCTCAACCGGCTGTTCTTCACCAGAGCGAAGCCCGCGAACGCCGGGTCCGCCTTGATCTGCGCCAGCGTCACCGGCGTCTTCGCCGCCCGCAGCGGCTTCAGATCAAACACCGCGAGCTTCGGATCATCCCCCTCGGGGTCCGCGTACGCATCACTCGTGATCTGCGCCAGCCCCACGATCCGCTTCTCATCCCCCGTGTGGTAGATGAAAGCCTCATCGCCCTTCCGAGCACCCCGGATCGCGATCAGCGCCTGCGCATTGGTCACCCCGCTCCACACCGTCCGCTTGTCGCGCACAAGATCGCCAAACGCGTACTCCGATGGCTCGGTCTTGAGCAGCAGCGTGGCCATCACCAAATCGTATCCGAGCGGAAGCCCGCCAACCCGCGAACGCTCAGCCCCGCTCGGACGCCGTCGTCCCCGCCACCACCCCGGGCATCCACACCTCGCGCACGTCCTGCTCGTCGTTGATCCGCCGCAGCAGCAGGTACAGCACCGAACCGCTCGTGAAGAACACGCTCACCATGATCGCCGCCAGCAGCACATCCAGCGTCCCGTTCCAGAACCCGATGATGCTCGAAGCAACGCTCGCGCTCGCCGCGGGCGGTGAAAGCAGGTCCGTCACGCGATCGCCGGGCAGCCACGCCGTCACCAGATTCCCCGCGAGCGACCCCGCCGTCGCCAGAGCCCACCGCGCCACCACATACACCACCGCCCACTGCGCCAGCGCGATCACCAGGTACAGCGCCGCACGCCCCGTCCGCCCCAGCACGTACGCGTACGCCCGCTGCACCGCGTCCATCGCGTCGCTCGACTCCACCGCCACCGCGGGCAGCAGCAGCGACTGCCCCAGCCCGAACCCCGCGAGCAGCACCACCATCACCAGCCCCAGCACCACCGCCACCCCGTAGAACAACGCCCCCACGATGTCGAGATAGTGCAGCGACAAGAGCGCCCACCCCCCGATCGAAAGCACCAGAGCGATCACCAACATCGCGATCACCGGGATCAGGATCGCAAACAGCCCCGCACGCCACCGCGGCAACGCGAACCGCAGCCCCTCGACCGCCGTCATGTTCAGGTTCAGCGCCAGGTCCACGCACGCCAGCCGCGAGATCGCCACACCACCCACCGACCACACCGCCGACCACAGCAAAAGCAGCGGAACCCCCGTCAGCGGCCGATCCGACACCAGCTCAACCCACGCCCCCAGCGTCGCGCTGTACAGCGACTCCCCAGCCCCACGAAGGTTCGCGTGCAGCAACGCATCCGCCGCCTCACGCATCCCGCCCGCCAGCGTCACAAGCAGCGCCAGCGCCGGGCCGTTGCCCTCCCCGCCCGTCACCACCATGTCAAACACCCACCCCACGCTCCACATCAGCACCACCACCAGCACCGCGAGCAGAACTCGCGGCGGTTGCAGCGCGATCCCCGGAACGCGCAGCAGCATCGGCCACACCAGCCCGGCGCTCAGCTCCGCCACCGTCACCGGGCCGTACGGCCAGCGACTCATCGCTGGTGATGTCGTCGAGTTTGGTTGCGATTCGCCCATGCGTCGCCGGGCATGCTAACGCCATCAACACCAGCCAGCCCTACCGCCCCGCCGCCGCCACCACCGCCGCCAGCAGTTCTTCGGGCTCGCTCATCCGCCCCGCCCCCACCGTCCGACACGCCTGCCAACCCTCGCCGGGCCCGATCAGCCGGAACCCGTCCCCCACGAGCAGCCGAGCGTTCCGCTGCGTCGCGGGCTGGTTCCACATCGCCTCGTTCATCGAAGGGGCCAGCAGCACCGGCGTCTTCGCCCGGTCGATCGCCGACAGCACCAGAGTCACCACATCGTCCGTCAGCCCCGCCGCGAGCTTCGCCATGCAGTCCATCGTGCATGGAGCCACGATCGCCACATCCGCCGCCCGTGCAAGGTTGATGTGCTGCGGATCCTGGCTCTCAACATGCTCCCACGCGCTCGTGTACACCGGCCGACCAGACAAGGCCTGAAACGTGATCGGCCCGACAAAGCGCGTCGCCGCCTCGGTCATCAGCACCGTCACCTCGGCCCCGGCCTGCGCAAGCCGGCTCACCAGCCAGCACGTCTTGTACGCGGCGATGCCACCCGTCACCCCGACGACAACGCGAACGCCTCGCAGCGCCAGCGCCGATGCGGGTTGGCCCAGGTGTTCGCTCACGATGGTCTATCCGCCGCAACTCCGGGCCATCAGCCGGCCCGGTCTGCCCGGCCAGCTGCTCAGTCCGCCTGCAGGAACCGCCGCGACGGCGTACGCGGGCGCGGAGGCGTCCCGTGAGGATCAAACTCCAGCCCGATCTTGTCGGTCATGATCTCCTCGATCACGATCTCAAGGTCGGTCCGGTCCTCGCGCTCGACGAGCGGGCGGGCCCCGTCCATCAACTGCACCAGACGCCGCTGAATCAGGGCGCACAGGCGGAATCGCCCGCCGGCCTTCTCAACGATTTCCTCGCTCTTGAGGGCTTCGATCATGCGTTGCCGAACCTCGCTATAGTGTCGGGCACAGGGAGTGCGTCCCGGGTGGATCCCGGCCGTCCTCCCTGCCCGCAAGGGAATCGAAAAGTGTAGCCCATCTCGCCGCGGGCCGCAACTCGGCCCTCCGGCGATCCACGCGGCCCGCACCCACCGCGGGGCCACGATCGGTCCTCGCGTCTGCCCCCACCTGGGGCACGCCGCAAGGCCGTGTTCTCCATAACCAGCACGCCCGCGCCCCCTCGGGCCCGGGCCACGCGACCACACACATGCCCCACATCGAGTTCAAGTTCGGAGACCGCGTCATCCACTCCCTCAGACCCGAATGGGGAACCGGCGTCGTCACCCAGGCGCAGAGCGTCGATGTCGATGGCCAGCCAACCCAGCGCCTCACACTCCGCTTCGATCGCGCTGGCCTCAAAACCCTCTCCACACCCCCCGCCGAACTCCTCCCCGCCGAGAATGGCGAACCCCCCGAAGCCGCCCCCGCCCCCGCCGCAGGCGGCGATGGCTGGCTCTCGCAGCTCGAAGCCGGGAACCTCAACGAGCGCATGGCCCTCCTCCCCGAGGCCACCCGCGACCCCTTCGCCTCCCTCGCAAGCCGAATCAAGGCCACCCTCGCCCTCTGGAGGTTCGCGGACCATGGCTCGGCCCTCCTCGACTGGGCCGCCATGCAGACGGGCCTCAAAGACCCCCTCAACAAGTTCAACCGCCACGAGCTCGAGCAGTACTTCCGCCGATTCGCCTCCGAACGCGAGGCCCACCTCAAACGCCTCCTCCTCGATGCCAGGAAGCAGCCCTCGCCCGATATCGAAAAGGTCAAGGCCGAGGCACTGCCCGCCGCACGCGACGCGATGCGCCGCCTCCACTTCTGATGTTGCGTGGGATCAACACCCGGCCCAGACCGACGGGCCACGCCCGCGCCCTCTGCCCCCCCTGGCACGACCCCACCGCTTCACCGACCCCCATCCCGCCACGCAGCGGCCGTTGTTATCGGACCGTGTTGACCGGCCGCGATCTTTCAGGACCATCTCCCACGCGGGCCACGCTCTGGCACGCCCCGTGTTTCTCCTCTCCACATGCCGCGTGCAAGGGTGCCGCGGACAACAACAGGAGATAGGGCGTCATGAACGAACAAGACTTCCAGAACAAGCTCGGCGAACTCCTCAACCAGATCGACACCCTCCCCGCGGACCAGCGCGATGCCGTCCGCGAGGCCGCCGAGCAGACCCGCGAGCGCCACGACAAGCTCAAGAAGACCGTCAAGGACCTCCAGGATTCCCTCGACTACCTCCGCCTCTCCGTCAAGTACCTCGTCTTCGATCTCGAAGCCACCCGCCGCGAGAACGCCTACCTCCGCAAGATGCTCGACGAATCCACCGGCCAGCAGCGCACCGACGAGGAATAAACACCAGCCCCCCCAGCACACGCGCCAGGAACACTCGCGAACCCGCACACCCTTCGCGCTGCTCCTCGCGCCGCTCACCCCGCAACGACACACAAAGCATCTCCCCCGTGATCAGCAGTCGTCGGCACCAGGGACGCCGCAGCACCCAGCGGCGCCCGGAGTCGGAGAAGAGAGAGAGCGAGCAGCCTACAACACCGATCACGCGATGCCCGCGACCCGTGTTCAGAAATGAACGCGGGTCGTTTCGCTTCTGCCACCCCCACCCTACCCTTCCCCATGGCCCCATCCATCCCGCCCCCGACCCCGCGCCTTCTCGAGACCGCCATCTACGTCCAGAGCGTCGCCCGCTCGCGACACTTCTACGAGCACATCCTCGGCCTCGCCCCCCTCTCCACCCCCGACCCCGCCGACCCCGACCCCCGCCTCTTCGCCATGCGACTCCCGGGCCCGCAGGTCTTCCTCATCTTCAAGCGCGGCGCCTCGACCCACCACATCGATACCGGTGGCGGCCTGATTCCTCCCACCGATGCGCAGGGCCAGACCCACTTCGCCTTCGCCATCGATGCGAACGCCCTCGATGCCTGGAGAGCCCACCTCGAAGCGCACAATGTCACCATCGAGAGCGAGGTCCGCTGGGAACGCGGCGGCCTCAGCCTCTACTTCCGCGACCCCGATGGCCACCTCGTCGAACTCGCCACGCCCGGAGTCTGGGAGACATACTGAAGTCCGCGAGTTGAAACCCGCGAGCACGCCCGACCCAGCCGCGCCGCCCCGCGCTCACTTCTTCGCGTAGTACGTGATGTTCACCTGCACGAACTTGTCCCACTGCGTGGGCAGGTCCTCCTGCGGGAAGATCGCCTTCACCGGGCACTCATCGACGCACAGCCCGCAGTCGATGCACGTGTCCGGATCGATGTACAGCTGATCCGTCGACCCGAAGTCCTTGTCGTTCTTGGTCGGATGGATGCAATCAACCGGGCAGACCTCGACGCACGAGGTGTCCTTGGTCCCGATGCACGGCTCGGCGATGACATGCGGCATGGCGGTCGACTTTCCTCAGGGATCTGGCCCGAAATCTGCAAAGGAGGCGGCCCGCGCCGCCGCCCGACTCCAGCACTATAGAGCATCGACTCGCGCCGGTGCCGCCCCCGCACGCCGTGGGAAAACGTTCCGGACCGCGCCACCCAAAAAACGAGAGGGGCCGGCTTGAAGGCCGGCCCCGTCATCGTTTGTGGCGCCGAGGAACGGGAAACGTCCCGCTCCGTCGCTGATTGAACCTGAAACCGAATCAGAAACCGAATCGCGAATCTGTGACGTAGACCCCGCGGTCAGACCGCGGAGCTGGCCGGGTCACATGCCGGTCTTCTTGGCGGCCTTGCGGCGAGCCTTCTTCTTGGTGGCCTTCTTCTTGGTGCCCTTCTTCTTCGTAGCACGTTTCTTTGCAGTCTTCTTTGCCATATCGAACCTCCTCGATCAAAGTCGGAGCTTGAGGACGTCTCGATCAACGAGCAGCGCCACACGCAGCGTCGTCAACCAAACTGTAACCGTATCGGATGAAAAGAGTCAAGGGCTTTACTTGACATTTCTCCGCGCTACGTTCCGCGCCTCCCACGACCGATCCCGCGCGACCGCGCTGCGCGCCGCGCACCACGACGCCACGCTCGCCTCGTCACGCACCGCGCACCGCGCTCGCGACAGCGCGCAAGCCCCCGCGCGCAGCGCGATCAACACCGCGCTGCGCACCGCACGCACCCGCGCAACGTGTCGTGCGCACGCCGCGTTCTGCGCGCGGTCGCCGCCGCATCACAGCGCGATCACGCTCGAACGTGACCAGCGCCATCGCCTGTTTCATCGCACTCATCGCGCGGCCGTCTGCACCACCCCCCGCCCTGCCAACAAACTCATGTTCGTACTTTGATCGGTGCCCCGGCCATCGCTCCCCCCTCGCAAGGTCCGATTCGCACTCCCAATCCATCACCACACGATGTGCGCTTCATGTGCGCTTCCTCCACGACCCCGCTTGTCCCGACCCGCCCCCTCGGCT
>JBIPMO010000171.1:0-6688 GCA_044369085.1 Phycisphaerales bacterium | reverse complement strand
ACATCACCGATGCCACCAAGCTCGACAAGAAGAACCCCGATTACTTCTTCCAGCTCGGCGAGGCCACCATGGGAACCATCAAGCCCTCCGATGGCTTCATGACCATGGCCTCCGTCGCTGGCGATGCCAAGGATGCCTGGGAACAGGCCATCGAACTCGATGCAAACCACATCGGTGCCCACTACGCCCTCGCTCAGTACGAGATCCAGGCTCGCAAGCAGGGCGGCATGCTCTTCGGCTCCTACAAGACCGCCAGAAAGCACGGCGAGAAACTCATCACCCTCCCCAAGGGCAAGCACCTGGGCCACCTCGCCCTCGCCGCCGTCGCCGCCGCGCAGGAAGAGTGGGACGAGATGACCAAGCAGTACAACCTCGCCGAGCAGGCCGCCGCGACCGACACCCAGCGCGGCAGCGCCATGTACATGCACGCGAACTCGCTCGTCACCGACAAGAAAGATGCCAAGGCCGCCCTCCCCCTCATCGACCGCATGGTCGTCCAGCGACCCGACAACTACTCCGTCTACTTCCTGCGAGCCAGCGCCCGAAAGCTCGCGGGCGACTGCGCCGCCGCCATCGATGACTTCAAGCAGGTCCTCGAACGAAACCCCGAAGCCAGGAACACCCGCTTCATGCTCGCCGAGTGCTACGAATCAACCGGCGACAAAGCCGGCGCCCTCGCCATGTACGAAGAGTTCAAGGCCAAGTTCCCTTCCGACAACCGCGCCGAACAGGCCGACAAGGCCATCAAGCGCCTCAAGGCCAGCAAAAAGAGCTGAGCCGGACCGTCTCAATCAGTTGGCCTCCACCCGCACTTCCCGCGGCAACCACCGTCACCGCAGGATCGCGAGCCCAACCCGCTTCTCCAGCTCCGCCGTCGGCCGAGCCACCAGGTCGTACCCGTCGCTCCCCACGATCGTGCACCGCACCAGCTCGCCGGGCGACCGCTGCTCGCTCGACTGCACGAACGTCACCGCGTCGATGTCGTACGCCTGGAAGTAGCACCGCCCCTGGTACAGCCGCCCACCCTTGCCCACGCCGCTGGTCGCACGCCCCGCGGTCTTCATCGCCTTGTCGATGATCACATCAAACTGAACCCCGCCCGCGGTCGGGTTCTTCTCATCGAACTGCCCCGCCAGGAACGCCGCCTGACCGAACGCGATCTCCTGCTGCAGAGCCATCAGCTCCGCCTTCCGCCGAGCCTTCACATCCGCGGGCACCGCCAGCTTCGGATCAAGCTCCATCGTCCCCGCGGGGGTGTGCTCCTCGCGCGAGTACTCGAACACCCCCATCGCATCAAACCCCATCTCATCCACGAACGCCATCAGCTCCTGGTGATCCTCTTCCGTTTCGCCCGGGAACCCGCTGATGAACGTCGTCCGCACCGACATCCCCGGGATCCGCTCGCGCAGCTTCAGGATCAGCTCACGCTGGTGCGCCGCCGTCACGTTCCGCCGCATCGCCTTGAGCATCCGGTCGCTCGCGTGCTGCAGCGGGATGTCGATGTACTTCACGATGTGCGCCGTCTCCGCGACCGCCTTGATCATCTCATCGTTGAACGTCGTCGGGTAGGCGTACATCAGCCGCACCCACCCGTGACCGCCCGCGTACTTCTGCACCGCCTCGCTCACCGTCCGCAGCAGAGCGGGCAGCCCGCCCCCACCCTTCCCGTCATAGTTCCATCCCATCCCGATGTCATCGCCGTACGACGTGGTGTCCTGACCGATCAGCGACAGCTCGAACGCCCCATCCTCCAGCAGCTCGCGAGCCTCCGCCGCGATCTTCTCCAAAGGCTTCGAGCGCATCTTTCCCCGGATCGATGGGATCGTGCAGAACGCGCAGTTCTGATTGCACCCCTCCGACACGCGCAGGTACGCAAAGTGCCGCGGCGTCAGCCGCAGCCGAGCCGAATCATCCTCGAAATACCCGACCCCCTTGCCATCCTTCCCCTGCACCGTCAGCCCGACAACGTTCAGCCCGCGCTCCTTCGCCGCCTGAAGCGCATTGGCCGACACCCAGTAAGGCGGCTTGTCCGACGCATCCGCAAGGTTCTGCCGCGTCGCACCCTCGCCCCGCACCGCGTGCACGATGTGATCGCGATCAAACACGCCGATGAGCGCATCGATCCCCGGCGCCCACTCCAGCAGCTTGGCCCGGTGCCTCTGCACCAGGCACCCCGCCACCACGACGCGCTTCAGCTCGCCCGCGTTCTTCCGCTCCACCGCCTCGCGGATCACCGCGAGCGATTCTTCCTTCGACGCCTCCAGGAACCCGCACGTATTCACCACCACCGCATCCGCCGCCCCCTCGCCCGACTCCGGGTCGTACGACACCGGCACCAGCCCATCCTGCGCGAGCAAGCCGAGCATCTTCTCCGAGTCCACCAGATTCTTCGGGCACCCCAGGCTCACGAACGAAACCGTCCGCACATCCGCGGATTCAGGCGCATCCCCAGCCCCCGCGCTCTTCACCACGGGACGGGCCACATTCTTGGAGGCATGCTTGGGCATTGGAGGGAAGTTTAGGCATTCCCTCGGTGCCACCTCCGGCCTCTCCCGTGCCACCGATTCCGCCGCGGAATCGGTGCTCCCCTGCCTTCCTACCCCCTCTCGGTGGGATGGGTTTTCAACCCGTCTCTACAACCTCTACGGCTTCTGATACGAGACGCAAGAAAACCCCAGCCCAAACCCAAGATTCATCCTTGAATCAAGCGCTTCAGCTCTTTCTACACTCCCCCTATGCCCATCCACGCCTTCGGGCCAAACCAAGGCTCCAAAGCCATCCACCCCGGCGGCACGGTCGGCTTCAACGTCCTCACCACGGCCCACACCAACGGCTCGCACGCGCTCGTCATCGCAGATGCCGTCGTCGGCGCTGCACCCCCGTATCACCGCCACACCGCCGATGAGACCTTCCTCATCCTCGAAGGAACCTTCGAACTCATCAGCGAGGGCGTTGCGTTCATCGTCGGTCCGGGCGGCGTCGCCTACATCCCGGGCGGCACACCACACACCATCCGCTGCACGCACCCGGGCCCACGAGGCGTCGGCAAGACCGCCGTCATCCTCGCCCCAGCCGGGCTCGAAGGCTTCTTCGACGAAGTTGAACAACTCCGCGCTGCGGGACACCACCCAACTCCCGAAGCCCTCGCCACGCTCGCTGCCCCCTACGGCATCGAGTTCCTCGGGCCCGAGCCCCACATCAACGAACGACGAAGCAGCACCCCGTAACAACACCCCGCCTCACCCACTCACTCGATACAACCCGCGCTCCAGAATCATCTCCCGCACCGCCCGAGCTAGCCGCCCCACAACAAGCTCATCATCCACCCCCCCGCGAGCCAGCCCCGCGCGAATCCGCGTCGCCTCCGCATCAATCAGCGGAACCTCCACCACCCGCCCGCGCCACGCCGCCAGTTCCTCCTCAGACCAACTCCCGCCTCCGGGGGCGCGCATCGCTTCGATCATTCCGTCGACGCTCTCCATCGGCAAACGCAGCATCACCACGGGCTCGGCGAGCCCGATGATCTCCCGCGGCTCGCGCCACCGCCCGAACGCCGCCGCCTGATCAGCCCCGATCAAGAGCCGCATCGTCACCCCGGGCAGCGCCGCTCGCAGCGCCCGCAGCGTGTCCACCGTGTACGACACCGCCACCGGTCCCGCAGCCCCCACCCCCCCGCGCGCCCGCTCGATCTCAAGCGTGCACACCGAGGCCCGCACCTCATCCCCCGTCTCCTCCGCTCGCTCGCGCAGCGACGCCACCAGCATCGCCACCCGATCCTCATCGCTCGCCACGGGCCCGCTCGCCTTGTGCGGCGAACGCGCGGCGGGCACATACATCACCCACTCAAACCCCAGAGCCGCTCGCACCGCATCGGGCAATACCACATGCCCCGCATGCGGCGGATCAAACGTCCCCCCGAACACCAGCACCCTCCGCACCCACGCGGGCACGGGCACCACCCCAACCGCGATCTCCAGACGCGATGCACCCATCGCCCTCATCCTACGGCCGCGCACCTCGCACCCACTCCCGATCCCCGGTCCCCGATTCCTGATTCCTGGACCCCGATCCCTGTCTCCACTACTCCATCTCGGTGGGATGGGTTTGCAACCCGTCTCTACCCCGCCTCCTTCTCGTTAGTGCGCACGGCAACAACCCAGCACACGATTCCGCGACACGGAATCAGTGTGGTCATTCATCGTTCAAGGCGTTCAATCGGTCCGAGTCGCCTCGAAACAGCGGACCGTTACCACGATGACCCGCGGTCCCGATCGCGCCCGCCGCCACCGCCACCCCCGCCATATCCGCCGCGGCCACCTCCGCCACCCCCACGACCTCCACCACCACCCCAGCCGCCACCGCTGCGCCCACCACCACCGCCCCCGCCGCCTCCCCCGCCCCATCCGCCACCACCACCGCCGCGGCCACCGGCCTCCTTCGGGCGAGCCTCGTTCACCGTCAGCGCACGCCCGGAGAAGTCAAACCCATTCAGAGCATTAATCGCCGCATCCGCCGCCGCATCATCGGTCATCTCGATGAACCCGAACCCGCGCGAACGACCGGTCTCGCGGTCCATCACGATCGAAGAGGATGCGACCTCGCCGTGCTGTTCGAAAAGCTCGCGCAGGTCAGAATCGCTGCACTGGTACGGCAGATTGCCCACATAGATCTTCTTCATCTGTCAGAACCGATCCCTGAAGCCCGAACAAGATTCCGGATGCGCTGGCCGAAGCTCGGGCCACAAGACTTCGATCCGACGTTCAGGGCCTCCCGCCCGCTGCCGGGCGCGAACAGGACCCTTGTAACCACACCCAAAGGTAACTCCGGCCTACCATCGACTCAAGCAAATTCTCCCCGTTTGACACCGCCACACCGCCCGAACCGACCCGCCCGCCCGACAAACGCGTTCGGCCCCGGAATTGCTGTCAGACAGGAATTTTGCCCGCCGAATCATCTTGACCCGATCCACATTGTTACCGACCTTCTCTCTAATAGGGCTTTGGTGCTCGACAGCACCCCAGTCTTGAGGCACCCTGTTCTGAGGCACGCTGTAGAGCCGTGGTTGCGGCGGAGGGGATCCCCCGAGTGCGTTTCGGTTCGTTGGCAACAGTCTGGCTGCGCGGGGCGCTCGCGGTGGCCCTGTGCGCCGGGCTGACCCACGCCGCCGATCGCACCGGCCTTTGGGTCCAGTTCAAGCCGGGCTCCGAAGAACGCTCCGCCGCCCTCATGGCCCGCCTCTCCACCGCGGGCCACCTCTGCAAGCGAGCGGTCGATGGCGTCAGCGATGAACGCCTCGCCTCGCTCCACGCCCGCGCTGAGCGCGGCACCGGCAAGCTCATCGACGACCCCAGGCTCACCTTCGTCCTCGTTTCACCCAACGATGACGCCGCCGCCCAGGCCATCAACGAGCTCAGCGCCAGCGGCGATGTCGCCTGGGTCGAACCCGCGTATCCCCCCATGCCCCCGCCCGCGCCGATTGTTCCCCCCGACTTCGAGAATCAGCAGCGCTACCGCGTCGCTTCACCAGTCGGCATCGGCGCTACCAACCTCTCGGGCGTGCGCAGCGCCGACGGCTCGGGCGTCACCATCGCCGACCTCGAATACTCCTGGAACCTCGCGCACGCCGACTTGCCAACTGCATCCCGCATCGGCCCCGCCCCCGTCGATCCCTTCAACAACGACAACCACGGAACCGCCGTCCTCGGGGTTCTCGCAGCGCGCAACGACACCATCGGAACCGTCGGCATCGCCCCGGCCGCAAACCTCAGGGTCGTCGCCGCCAACACCGCCGCGGGATACAACCTCGCCTCGGCCATCACCACCGCCGCCGCCGCCCTCACGCCCGGTGATGTCCTCCTCATCGAGCAGCAGATCGTCGGCCCCAACTACACCGGCAACCCCGCGGGCACACAGGTCGGCCTCGTCCCCATCGAATGGCAGCGAGCCGCCTACAACGCCGTGATCACCGCCATCGGCAACGGGATCACCGTCGTCATCGCCGCGGGCAACGGAACGCAGAACCTCGACGATCCAATCTACAACACCGCGCCGGGCGGGCACAGACCATTCCGCCCTGAAGGTGATTCAGGATCCATCATCGTCGGCGCCGGCGCTGCCAACCCCGGATCGGCCACCCCGCGATCACGCCTTTCCTACAGCAACTTCGGCGCCGCGCTCGACCTGCAAGGCTGGGGAGAACAGGTCTGGACCACCGGCTACGGCGATGCATTCAACGCCACGGGCAAGAACTCGTTCTACACCTCATCCTTCGCCGGAACCTCCAGCGGAGCCGCCATCGTCGCCGGCGCTGCAGCGCTCCTCCAATCCGCCTACCGCGCTGAAACCGGCCTCACGCTCCCACCCCGCGACATCCGCGATGCCCTTCGCGCTGCGGGCTCGCCGCAGACCAGCGGCGCTCACCCCGCATCGCAGAACATCGGGCCGCTCCCCGATGTCCGCGCGGCGCTCGACTGGGCCGTCGCCCGCGCACCGCTCCCGCCCGCCGCTTTCACGCTCGCCTTCCCCACGGGCGGGGCCACTGTCTCCATCGATGGCCTGGTGCTCTCCTGGAACCCCGCGGTCCGCGCTGCTTCCTACCGCGTCCAACTCGACGATGCCCCCGACTTCGCAACCCCCATCATCGATGCCACCGTCAGCGCCAGCGCCCTCCCCGTTCCCCCCGATGCCC